>NZ_KB235898.1:1029996-1111728 GCF_000332155.1 Kamptonema formosum PCC 6407
GGGGGGATGGGGAGGATGGGGAGGATAGGGAATTATTAGATTCAGAAGAGTCGAAGCTATGGTTTTCTTCCCTAGTTTCTTCTCCTCGTCCCTTGTTCCCGTCTTCGATGAAGCGATCCCATTGGGCGATGACCCAATCTCGATCTTCGGGGTGTAGCGCTTGTTGCCATCCGTTGCCAAGGGCGGCTGTGGGTGCGATCCCAGCGATATGAAAGTAGCGATCGTTGGCATAAGTGCATAGCCCCGCAACGTCGGTACGAAAAATTCCCACTGGAGCCGCAGCCGCAAGAGTAGCATAGCGTTGTTCGCTCTCTCGCAGGTAGGCTTCGGCTTGCTGTCGTTCCCTCAGTTCTTCCTGCAATTTTTGGTGGGTGGTGGCTTGTTGAAGGGCGATCGCTAGATGCAATGATAAGGCTTGCAGCAGTTTGACTTCTTCCGGTTGCCACTCGCGGGGGTGTTGGCTTTCGCTGGCATTGAGTAAGCCCCACAACTTATCGCCACACAACAGGGGTACTATAATTTTGGCTCGTGTCTGGAGGCGGATCAGCAGCTCTCGATGACAGTCGGACATTTCGGTTGTGGAGGTATCCGTTACGACGCGAAAGTGTCCCTGGCGATAAATCTCAGCCTGTTCTTGCTTAAAGCAGGTATCGTCGATCCGTTCGCCGAGCAGAGAAAGGGACGAGTCGGTAGACTCTGCTACGGCAATGGTTTGCCAGTCGGCTTCAAACTGCCAAATATTGACGCGATCGCAGCCCAGCACTTGCCGTACCTGCTCTACGGTTGTATCCAGAATTGTTTGCAGGCTCAGGGATGATCTAATTTGCGCGGCGAGAGCTGCGACTAATTTCTCTCGTTGTACCTTGGCATTAAGAGCGGCTGTGCGGGCTTCAACTTGCTGCTCTAGGAGATTGCCTAGTAGTTGTACCTTCTCTGTTTCTAGGCGCACTACTTTTTTTTCTAACATCTCCGCTAGTTTGTATAGCTCTAGCGGGTTGAGGGCTTGCAGCAAACTGGTCTGGGTGATGATGCCCAATAGCTCTCCCTGCTCCCCTGTCACTGCTAACCGCCGGATCGAGTGCTGCTCCATTTTCTGCTGCACAGTCCAGAGCGAATCGTCGGTTCTAACACTAAAAATCGGCGTACTCATTACCGATTGAGCTAGATTGGTTTGCAGGTTCAAGGCCAAGGCCTGAAATTGTACAATATCGCGCTCGGTTACAATCCCTACTGGTATTTGCAGAGGTTCAGTGGGGCTACTACTTGATTCCACAATCATCACGGAACTGACGCGGTAGTGTGCCATCAGTTGAGCGATCGCCAGCATGGAACTATCTGGTGCGGCACAAATGACTTCGCTGGTCATTACTTCCGATACCAGCCGCAACCTTAAGAGGTCTGCGGGGCGAGATGTTTGCCGCAGAGTTTCATGAGTTATTATCCCCACTAACCGATCTTGCTCATCTGTGATGGGCAAATGGCGAATGTGGTGGTGCTGGAGCAGATCGATCGCTAAAAATAAATCGGTAAAGGCAGACTCGCGTAGGGTGACGACTGGAGATGCCATCACCTCCGCGATCGCCAAATGCTCTAAGGAACGCTGCTGGGCGCTCAGTAGCACCATGTCTCGCTCTGTGACAATACCGAGCAACTGCTCGTCTTCTGCCACTAATACACAGCTCGATCGTGCCTCTAGATGGAGTTGTGCATTCCCATGTCTGACCGTATCACAGATAGCCCGCATCCCGCTCATCTGGGCGATCGCATCTATCACCGTTGTATCGGGCGAAACCACTAAGGGTTCGCGGACGATCGCAGCCTTGAGTTCTGCTGGAGTGAGAGCCGTAGTACGAATGAACATGATTTATAGGGTTTTATTACTGTTTATTCCCTTAAAAATTCGCCTTAAAAATCTGAACTGATAGCGGAACACCTTACCAGCCATTAAGAAGGAGCAGAGTTAGTCATCTCTACTACATTCTATACTATATTTATTTATTTATTTACACTTTCCTGGTAAATGAAATCAATTAGGAAATTTTTGCAACTGTCAAGTAACGCTCTTTCGTCCTGTTGCTGATTCTCTAAAAACTATCTGGAAGGTAAATTCTTCTAATACTAATAATACTAATTCTCCCCTTTCCTTTATTAGTAATAATTCGTCATTGTTCGCTGTGCGAAGCAATCGCAGAGACTAGGCGATTGCTTCGCACAGCGAACAATGACAATAAATGGAAAAAGGGAACCAACAGGAGTTACGTTCATAGCCCTAGAAACCGGGTTTTTGAGAGAATAAGCTGTTGAACATTTAAAACAGATTGTAGGGTGCGTCAGTCCGAAGGTTTTCCCGTTTAAGAGTAAGTGTTCTAGCTGACGCACCCTACAAGCCTAGTTAGTGGTTTAAATGCACAACAGCTTATAGCAACCTTCTTGACAGTTAAGACATTCTGAGTTCCACCAAACTCCCTGATTCTATTCCCTTCTTTCCCTTCTTTCCCTTCTTTCCCTTCTTTCCCTTCTTTCCCTAGTCCCTAGCCCCTAGTCCCTAGCCCCTAACCGCTGAAAGCGGTTGAGTACGAACGCTCAAAACCACTCAAATTCAGCTTCGGGTTTCTGCACTCGCAGTTTCGGCCGCTGGCTGAGTTACACCCATACGAATTTCGGAACAGAAAGATGCTATCGTCATCCCCGAAGGTTGCTTAACAACGCTGGTGCGTAGCCGCAGATTAGGTATGAGATACCACAAACGCTCTTCAGCATAGAAACCTTCTGACTCCCCAATCAGTGTCAGCACGTCGTCTTCGCCGATAATGTAGCGAGTGGTGATGCCTTGGGCTGGCTTTGCTAACGCATTTTTAGAGGCGGGGCCTACACTTTGTAATAATTTCCCTGTCTTGGGGTTGTCAGAATTGGGAATGGGTACTAGAAGTCTAGAGCCATTCTTGTGATTTTGATCTGCGATCGGATTCCAAGTGACGCGAACTCCTGCTAACGGCGCTGAGACTGGGTTAAGCGAGTGTTCGGAGCAAAGTTGGATGACGGCGGGATCGGTTGCTGGTAGGATTTCAATCTTGAGTTCGGATTTACCCGCCTCCAATTTCCCGGAGGTCAGGTTATGAAGGGTACGCTGGGAAAACCACTTGCCTGCACTTTGCTCAAAAAATTCTATTATGTCCATGAATTATATTGTCTCGCGTCACTACTGCTCAATACTTTAATTTTAATTGTCTGGGGATTGAAATCTACAGGTTAAAGGCTGCGGCTATCTAAACTGCGGGTTCGCGGCATGACTAATTGCGCGAGGGGGCGAGCTAGAATTAACTTCAACCATTTACCCTTACCATTAAACGCAGTATTTGTCAATATCTACAAAACTACTCTGCGACCCTCATAGCAATTAGCCTTTAAATATGTCATTCTAAACAAAGATAAGAATTAAGATTGATACTATCCCCCTGGGTGCGGGTCGCGTCAAGCAAAGCTATTGCCTTACGAAATCCGGCAACATTTTTGAAATACCACCGTAAAATTATGAGTGAGTTTAGAGAAACCTTAGATAAATTATCGTTCGCAGAACAGCACGATCTCTTATCAACCCTACCAAGTCAGCTAGCAGATGCTTGTGATACAGAAAAATTGTACCACCTGCTAACAAATTATGATTTCATTGAAGCCAAAGTAGAAACACTAGGAATACAACCGCTAATTGAAGATTACAATCTAGTTAGAAACTTGAGTCTCTCCCCTTCCGAGCCAAAAGCAAAATCCCTACAATTAATTCAAGATACTCTTCGACTTTCTGCCCACATTATCTCTCAAGATCCCGCACAATTAGCGGGACAACTCATCGGGCGCTTATTGTCTTTTCAAAACATAGAAATTCAGGCACTACTGGAGGGCGCAAGACAGCAAAAAAATCCTTGGTTGCAACCGTTAACTGCTAGTTTTACCCCTCCGGGAAGCCGACTGCGGCGTACTCTCGTAGGACATACAGACTGGGTACAAGCAGTAGCAGTTACACCTGATGGCAAAAAGGCAATTTCAGCTTCCTCCGATCATACCCTCAAAATTTGGAACCTCGCCACCGGCGAAGAAATTTTTACTCTTAAAGGTCATCTCACTTATGTTAATGCTGTTGCCGTCACCCCGGATGGTAGGAAAGTAATTTCTGGTTCCTGGGATAACACTATTAAAATTTGGGATTTGGAAACCGGGCAAAAACTGTTCACATTTAGAGGCGATACCTTCGCAGTCGAAGCTGTAACCGTTACCCCTGACGGTACGAAAGTAATTTCTGGTTCTTGGGACGGTACGATTAAGGTTTGGAATTTAGCAACTGAACAGATAATTTTCAACCTCAAAGGTCATAACAGTTTTGTTCAAACTGTAGCAGTTACTGCTGATGGTAAACGCTTGATTTCTGGTTCTGGCGATCACAGCATCAAAGTCTGGAACTTGGAAACAGGAAAAGAACTTTTTACCCTTATAGGTCATGAAGATTGGGTAAAGACTATAGCTGTTACCACTGATGGCAATTACTTGATTTCTGGTTCTTATGATAAGACAATCAAAGTTTGGAATTTAGCCACAAAAGAAGCAATTTTTACTCTCAGAGGTCATACTAGCTTTGTGCAGTCTGTGGTACTATCTCTAGATGAAAAACTGGTGATTTCTGGTTCTGGTGACAAAACTATAAAAGTTTGGAACTTGGAAACCAAGGCAGAAGTTTTTACATTGCTCAATCATATTGCCCCGGTTAACGCTGTCGCTGTACTTCCCGATGGTAAGCAGATTATTTCGGGTTCATCTGACAAAACTCTTAAGATTTGGGATCTGGAAACAGGAGATGAAAATTTATCTTTTTTAGGACATTTAGACTGGGTAAATGCTGTGGCCATTACCCCTGATGGTCAGCGAGTTATTTCCGGTGCTGGTGATAATAATATTAAAGTTTGGGATTTAAAAACAAAGACTGAAATTTGTACAATCTCAGGTCATGACGACTGGATTAAAGCTGTTGCTGTCACCCCTGATGGTAAGCGCTTAATTTCCGGTTCTGGTGACAAAACTATAAAAGTCTGGGATTTGGAAAATGCACAGGAAATCTACACTTTAACAGGTCATGAAGACTGGGTAAATTCTATTGCTATCACACCCGATAGTAAGCGAGTAATTTCCGGTTCTGGGGACAAAACTATCAAGTTATGGAATTTGGAAACAGGAGAAGAAATTTTAACTATTGCAGGTCATACAGATGGTGTCAAAGCTGTAGCTGTCACTCTTGATGGTAAACGGTTAATTTCCGGTTCAGGGGATCATACTCTCAAGATTTGGAGTCTGGAAGCTGGAGCAAATATTTTCACTTCAGTTTGGAATTTAGTTACAGGTAATAAATTTTTCACTCTACTAGGTCATACCAGTTTTGTTAATACTGTAGCCGTCACAGCCGATGGCAAATGGGCAATTTCTGGGTCGCGGGAAAGTACGATTAAAGTTTGGGATTTGGGAGGGAAGAAAGAACTATTTACGCTTACGGGTCACACTGATGCAGTAACATCTATTGTGGTCATGGGGAAACGGTTAATTTCTGCTTCTGATGATAATACTCTCAAAGTTTGGGATTTATCCAATCGAAAAGCGATTGCTAGTTTTACTGGAGATAGTGCTTTAAAATGCTGTGCTATATCTCCTGATGGCGTGACAGTTGTAGCGGGGGAAGCGTCAGGGAGATTGCATTTTTTAAAGTTGGAAGGGAAAATCAATTAAGTAGAAGGAAGAAGGTAGAAGGAAGAAGGAAGAAAAATTTAGTTATAGCAACCGCCACAACGGTTAGGACACTCGCTCATGGCTCAAACCATTGACTCTCTTCCCCCTTTTCCCTTCTTTCCCTTCTTTCCCTTCCTTCTTTCCCTAGCCCCTAGCCCCTAGCCCCTAACCAAATACTCATAATGCTCAAACGCGCAACGTCGGAGGACGAAGATAACGCACCCAAAAAGGTTCTTCTACTACCTGAGAAAATATGTACATAGTACCGATAATTTTGCCTGTAGCATCTCGCATTGGTACTGTGGAGTAGTAGTTTTCAAACAATAAATCATCTTTCTTCTTCAAGTGCAATTTTACACCGTTGTGGACTTCACCTTGCAGCGAAGAGTGAAAAAGTGTATAAAAATTCTCCTTGTGTTCTTCAGGAATAATCGACAATCTATTCCCCTCAACCTCTGGTAACATCCAGCCAAACAGTTTCTCCGCCGCTGGATTCCAAAGCGTTACTTTTCCATTAACATCTATGCCAATAATTGCCAAAGATGCAACTTTAATAAATCGTTGTAAAATGCGTTCGGTTTCTCGTAGGGCAACTTGAGAACGCTTGCATTCGGTAATATCTTGACAGATACCGTAAACGCGGGTGACACAGTTTTGTTCATCGTCCCAGATAATTTGTTTGCTGTCTCGCAGCCATCGCACTTCACCATTTTTAGTAATAATTCGGTACTCGCTTTCTTCACTACAACTAGATGAACAAGACTGGATTTGCTGCCATACTATCTGTTCGTCATCAGGATGAATTAGGTTAAAGTGTAGCCAGCCTAAACTCTTTAATTCTTCCAAGGTATAACCTGCAATCGCGGTAAAAGCTTCTGTCATCCACTCGCAGACAAAGACTCCATCAGACAATACAGTAAAATCATAACCAAATTCACAGATAATTTGGGAAAATTTTCGATCGCGAAACTCTAGTTGAGAGACTTTTGCTTCAGTTTCTCTAAATTGATTGATGTCTATATTTGTTGTTAAAACTTTCTCAAGATGTTGTTTTTTTTCAGTAATATCTCGCAGATTTATAATTATGCCGCCGACGCTGGAATCGTGAAGGCAATTGCTGCCAATCGCTTCTAAATATACCCAAGAATTATTGGCATGGCGTTTCCGAAACTCAATAGTTTGGTGGGGTTCAAACTGTTCTAGTAAATTGTCTAGGTAAGACTTCACAGCAGCTAAATCATCTGGATGGATTAACTCACCAAATAATTTTCCGATCCTATCTTCTGGCTTATATCCTAAAATCTGCTCTATTGCTGGACTCTGATATTGTACTCGCATATCAGCTTCTAGGACGATAATTAAATCGAAAGCATTCCGCACAATAGATTGTAGTCTGGCTTCGCTTTTTGCCAATAACTGATTTGACCTGATGTGTTTTTTTTGCTCATCCTGCAACTGCTTCTCTAACTGTCTAATTTGAGAGGCTTGCTGCATGACTTTGACTTCTAATTTATGATTAATTGTTTTCAGCTTTTCTAGGGTTTTATTCTCCTCAACAAGTAACGGGTCGCTAATTGCTACTTCGTGCAAAGACACTGATTGTTTTTTTAAAGTAGTTGTTATGTTTTGTATCTTTGGCAACAATTCGTTAATTTGTGGTTCTAAAGCCTGCAACTTATCAGATAACATAATCTACCACAGGAATTGGAAAAGAATACATTAATAATTGCAGAAATCTAAGCTGCTAACAACCGAGAATTTACTGATATTTACGGCAAGTTGAGTTTTAAGATATATTTCACTCCTCAGTATTTTGAGGGAATGGAATCAACCCTTAACTTGCAGGGTTAGATTGCTTCCTTCGCAACTTTACTCCCCGAATTGAATAATCTAACAACTCAATTGGGTGCATCAGCGTGACTTGTTTTCCCTGCAACTCCAAATGCTTCTTAATTTGCAAAGAACAACCAGGATTAGCAGAAGTAATCAATTCTGCTCCAGAATTTAACAAATTCTCAACCTTTTGCTGTCCCAATTCATCAGCAATTTCTGGCTGTAACATATTGTAAACCCCAGCACTCCCGCAACACAAAGCTGCATCTAGGGGTTCCTTTAATTTTACGCCGGGAATTTGCTGCAATAACTGACGGGGTTGCAAACTAATCTTTTGTCCGTGCAATAAGTGACAAGCATCTTGATAAACTATCTTTAACTCTCCATCAATTAGGGGAGAAAGTTTGGCTGTTAAACCTACATTTGCTAGGAATTCTTGCACGTCTTTTACTTTGTTAGCAAATGCCTGCGCTTTCTCTTGATATTCTGCATCATCTGCTAAAATGTGACCGTATTCTTTTAAAGTGTGACCGCAACCAGCCGCATTAATAATAATAGCATCAACACCTGTTCCTTCAAAGCTATCAATCATTTGTCTAGCTAAAGTTTGGGCTTGTTCGGTTTGCCCTTGGTGTTCCGGTAAAGCAGCACAACAGCCTTGACTTTTGGGGATTATTACTTCGCAACCATTTGCTGTTAAAACGCGCACGGTTGCCTCATTAACTGGCGAGAAAAATAGCCGTTGTACGCAACCTAAAATCATGCCAACTCGATAGCGTTTTTCCCCTTGTGCTGGAATAATTGTAGGTAAATTATCTCGGAATGATTCAACAGAAATGGCTGGTAAAATTGACTCCATTGCCGCTAAGCGAGGAAATACCTTTTTTAGCAAACCTGTGGAACGGACAAGTTGCTGTATTCCCGATTTTTGATAAAGAAATAAAGGTGCAAGTAAAGGCCGCAGTCGATGAGGATAAGGGAAGAAGTTAAACAGGATAGAACGAATTAAGATATCAGATAAACTTCGTTGATAATTTCTCTCAACTTGATGACGAGTTGCTGAGATTAATTTATCGTACTTTACCCCAGAAGGACAAGTGGTGACGCAGGCTAAACAACCCAAGCAAGTATCAAAATGCTGTGCTGTTGCCTCATTTAAGGGTGCATCACCTTCGTTAATAGCATCCATTAGATAGATGCGACCTCTGGGGGAATCCATTTCCTTGCCAAGTACGCGGTAACTCGGACAAGTTGATAGGCAAAATCCGCAGTGAACGCAGGTGTCAATTAATTTGGCTGAGGGCGGATTTTTACTGTCAAATCCGGGGATTTCTAAGGATTGTAAATGGGGATTTTGTGCTAAAAAGTTGCTGGGATTAATTAGTTGTAAATCGCTGTTTTCTGAGGATTTTTCTGAGGTTTGCATAGATTATTAACCTGTAGTTATACTTATGGTTTTTGTCGGTAATGCTGCCCTTTGGAGGGTAAATTATCGTCTAGAGGGCGGCGTTACGTAAGTTTTTAAGGAAATAGAAAACGATGGGGACTCAAAATATTCTCTGGGTCAAATTGCTGTTTAATTTTCTGCATTAAACTGAGGGCATTTCCATTATAACCCCAAACATCTAACTGTTGCTTAAGCTCTGCGGGAGCCTTTAAAATGCTGAGAAATCCGCTATGAGATTCGCACTGCTGACGTAACTGTAAAATGGTTTCTCCGGTCGCATTCTCAAACCGCAAAATTCCCAACCCGCTACCGCTATGAATCAAGCCATCAGCCAGATTGAACTGTGCTAAAGTTTTCGTAGATTCAGATGCTATGATTCCTATTTTACAGATAATTGTTGAATCTGGGGCAGTTGACCAAATAATTGATTGTAATCTCTGCCAGAAGTTCGTCTCATCATTCTCAGTACAGATGGTTCCTTTTAATCCTAACTTATAGCCCACTTCTAGCAGACGGCTTGATTGTTGCTCAATACTTTCTGGTATACTTTGAAATCTGACGGCTAAACCCAAATTTTTGCCCAAACCTAATTTTTCTACCAACTGCCTTGATAGCAAATCAACTGCTGTTGGTGTTAAAGCTGAGGATAATAAGGTTTGAGTTGTGTTTGCTAAGGCTTCAACTTCGCCAGTTAAAATTACCGTTACAGATGCGTTTGGCAGCGGATAAACCCGCATTGTAACTTGACTAATAATGCCCAGCGTACCGTAGGAACCTGTTAACAACTTCATCAAATCATAGCCAGCGACATTTTTAACAACGCGCCCTCCTGCTTTGGCAATTTTGCCATCGGATCGCACGAAAGTAATGCCTAATAATAGATCGCGAACGCCTCGATACCGCTGTCGGAGGGAGCCCGCGTCAGCGGTGGCGATAATGCCGCCGATGGTTGCCTGTTCTGGATATGCTGGATCTAGGGGTAAAAATTGACCGGAGGTGGCCAAAATTCGCTGTAATTCGGCAAATTTCATCCCTGCTTCGACTGTGACGGTTAAATCGCCAACGGCGCGATCGATTAGGCGGTTGATGCGATCGCAACTGACAACTACGAGCCCACCTGTACCCCTTTTTAAGGGGGGTTCTGAAACCTGACTGCGATCGCGAGGGTTAGGGGGCTCTATTCTCACCAATCCCCCCCAGTCAAGTTTGCTACCGCTACCCACCGGCAAAACTCCCCGTCGATTCCGGGAAATGCAAGCGATCGCACCCGCGAGTTCTTCTTGAGTATTAGGATAAACAGTGCAGTCAATTTCCGTACCTGGGGCGATCGCACTTTCTATCCGTTTTTGCCAAAAAGTATCTGTATCTTGCCAGGGACAGACGGCATCAGTACCGACAATGCTTTCTAGTTCTTGTGCTAATGCCCAGTTATCCGTTAAAGTCGATTTCATTAAAGTTAGGAGACACTCACTCAAAAAAATAACAAAAAAAAATACTTAAAGCTATTATATTTCTAAACATCATCTTAAGTAACTTTAATTTATGGAACTCGTAGATGCAATGGCCCTCCTCCATCCCGCCTTAGCAGTGGCGGTGGTGTTCCCGATTATTGGCATGGTTGTCAATATGGCATGGCAAACCCGATCGCGCCGCCTCCAAAGCGCGGGTGATGGCAAAAGCAAAATTCCGCCCTCCGTCGGTTCCGAGCACGTTAAATTAGGTCGCTGGTTGACTGGTTCAGTTGTCGGAGTTAGCTTAGTAGCTTTTGCCTATGTTATTTTTTTCAAGAGTATTTTGAAAAATCAACTCTGGAGTAAAGCACCTTTCCAAGTAGTTTTTATCGTGCTAATGTTTGCAGCCACCATCGCTTCACTGGTATTTCTTTACAAAGCAAGACTACCCAAATGGCGGGCCGTATTTGCCACTTTAAGCAGCGCTGGTTTAATAATTATTGCCTTCCAAGATGGTATTTTTCGCAGAGACGATCAATGGATGTTTTCTCATTTTTATTACGGTTTACTCGCCGCCATCCTAATGATTATTTCCCTAGCAATTGTTCCCGAAATTTACAAAGATAGAACCAACAAGTGGCGCAAAATACATACAATTTTAAACTGCGTAGCTTTGTTACTATTTATAGGTCAAGGCATGACCGGTTCTAGAGACTTGCTAGAAATTCCTTTGAGTTGGCAGCAAGAACACCTTTATCAGTGTGACTGGAATAATAAAACTTGTCCTAAATCCTCGTCATCCGTAGGCATGAGCAATTAAAAATGGCAGAAACTCAGGCAGAAACTCATAATTTCAAGAAATATACCTTAACAAGAAAGAGAACAATTAGGGAACTTGCCAATTTTGTTAGCGCTAACAATTGTATTTCGGCAGTCGAACACGCTGGCATTAGTTTTCTGAGCCAACTCTTTCAAATTAATCACTGGAGAGTCAGATTGTGGAGCTTGCATATACAGCTCATAAGCAACTTCCAAGACTTTAAAATTTAACGACAAAGGCTGAATTCGTTTTTCTAGTAGTTGAAACATAGTTTTGCCCCTCCAACAAGCTTCCTCATTAGTTTTCCAGAACTTGACAGTACTTAACCTCTGTCTGAAGTACAAATTATCATCAGCGTCAAACTATGCCAGAAGACAGAAAATTTTTGCCAATAAATATGTAAACTTAATGAAAAGTAGACTGAGTAACGATCGCTATCAGCATTGCCCACAATCCAACAGTTAACAGTTAATAGTTAAATATCCCGGTAACTTTCAAGTGTCTATTAATTGGGCGTAAATCGTGTTTTTAACACTCCTGATTTCACAAAAGCAGGTGGCTTTTGAGCAGGGTATAAAGTAGCAGGGATTCTTGATTCATCAGGGGGAGGAAGGGGAGCCATCAAAGGTTGGGTAATATCACGGCCAAGGAATCGTTTAGATAAACGAGCAATCAGAGGATTTTGGCGTAGTTGATCTTCATTGATGGCATAGATGTTCATATCAACATATTGTTTACTTACGGGATCGTATAAATGCTCTTTCATAATCCCTTCTAGTTCAAATCCTCCTGCTGACATAGCTGCTTGAGCCGGACGATTATAACCATAACAATAAGCATAAAAACGATGCAGATGGTAAGCATTAAAAATTAAGTCACCCATCAATAAAAGACCTTCAACTCCATAGGAAATGGAACGGTACTGTTTATCAAAAATCCCTGTGACTGATTCGGCTCTTTGATGAAAAGAGCTATAGTCAGCAGCACCAATAATCCCGATCGCGCCATGAGTTTTATGAACCATTAAGCATTCCAGATAACCACTTTCCGCCGGAGTTGCACGCGATCGCACGATTAATCTTTCCCTCACTTGTTCCACCGTTTCCGCTTTATCATTGAGACGAAACAGACGCATAAACTCATAGTTTGAGTACATTTTTTCAAAGAGAAATTCCGCATCATCAGGGTTAGTTCTGATTAATGTAATGGAATTACCTTGATGGAGAATTAGACGATTAAGTGTCATAATTTTATAAAAAAAACGATAATTTAGAAACCAGGTTTCTGAGATTTGTAGGGGTAGTGCCCCCGTGCCTACCCCCATCGATCGGGGCAACCACGGGGGGATTGCCCCTACAAATGCGTGTCCGCGTAATTCCTGAGATTACAATCGACCTGGATAAAAAATCCGATAAAACCAAGTAAAGTTTTGTTTAATTGTAATTTCAAAGCGGTTAGGTATGGTATGATAAACGAAAGGCTGATGGGGATTGTAGGTTTCTTCCACATACTTACCTCCCGATTCCGAGTAAGTGGGGACTTGAAAGTTAATGTTAGTTAAATCAAGTGAAATAGGCCCAAGGTTTAACCAGTTGACTAATTCTGTTAACACTTCCTGCGGGTTACTCATTAAATGCTCGTATACAACGTAAAATATTTTTTGTTGTAAGCTTTCTTCTAAGTCTTGCACTTGTTCTAAGGATTCGAGCACTGAACCGACAACCCCTTGAGGTAAAAATAATTGTTGGGCGCGATCGGCTCGCGATCGCGAAGCAAGTTTTTCGGGAAAATCTAACAGCAGGTTTTTTTGATGTTGGGTTTCTATAGCTGCACAAATTTGCCCTAATTCTCGTACACAAACCACCATTCGGCAGTTGGGATCGAGCAAATTAATTAATTCTAGATGTTGCAACCATTGGGGATGAATATCAACTATCCAAGCTTCAGAAATCTGCTCAAACCAACCATTAATAAACCCTATCATCGCCGATCGCGATCGCTCCATCGTTGGGTTAAATTCCTGATTGAGATGGTTAATAGCTTGGGGGTGAGTGCTGATAAAAGTACGGAAGTTAAGCAATAAATCGCATAAAGGCGATCGTAAGTGATTGCTATAAATATCTGGATGTTGTGCTAAACTTTGACTTAAAAAGTCTATACCAGAACAAGGGAGTCCTGTAAGATAGAGTAGGTGATGATTCAGCATAATAATCTCATTAAACTTGTAGGGTGCGTCATAGATGCCAACTGTACTTCCGTTGGCCGCCAGGGGTTAAAACCACCGTCTAATAGCCGTCTAATAGCTTAAGTCCTTTGAAGAGGACTAAGAAGAAAACTCTTAAATTCTTCAGTCCTCTTTAGAGGACTTAAGCTTTGAGACAGGGGTTAAAACCCCTGTCGGACTGTTGGACTGACAGACTATTGGACTGGGTTTTTTCGCCTAACTTAGGCTCAAACTCAACTCTACAAGATAGAATCAGCCGTAATTGAATCAGCAGAAACCCCCGTTAAAGATACCAACAATTGATTACTCGCAGTAACGCGAATGATGGTATCTCCTACCCGCTCGCCACTCCCAGGAGTAATAGTAAGATCGGCGAAACTAAGATTATCAATCAATTTCAAGAAATCTTGTCCCACCATAAAATCAGTAATGACACCAGCACCCTGACTTGGTGTTAGTACAAAAACATCATTACCAGCTCCACCTGTAAGAGAATCATCACCATCACCCCCATAGAGAGTATCGTCACCATTATCTCCCAAGAGAGTATCATTGCCAATGCCACCACAGACTAAATCATTCCCATTACCTCCATGTAACGAGTCATTCCCTTCGCCACCCCAAACAATATCTTGACCGGCATTTCCACTGACAACATCATCGCCTTTATTCCCCAGCAAAATGTCATCCCCTAACTCTCCCAAGACTGTATCATTCCCAGCATCTCCACAAAGAGTATCCTCCCCTAAGCCGCCAGAAATCCAGTCATCATTTTGACCCCCGCGCCCGAAATCATTATCCTTTCCAGCATCAATGGTATCGTTGCCTGCATAACCGTAAATAACATCTTTCCCTTGATTGCCAAAGAGTACATCGTTGCTACCTTTGCCTAGAATACTATCATCACCGATGGCTCCATTGAGAGTGTTAGCATCGTTGTCTCCCAACAGCACATCATGGGGAGGATTGCTAGCCGGAATCGGGCCAAGGTGACTGTTATTTACTGATAATTCTAATTGGCTCAAACCCAAGATATCATTATCGGGTGTGGGAATGGCTGAAATGTTAATCGCCGCCGCATTTGCCTTAGAACTCAGAGCCTTTTTTGTATTATTGGAGACGAGATCGCTAAAGGATTTTGTGCCATTGAAAGCCGCAACTATATCCTCAAGGGTACTGGTTTGAGCTACTTTTTGGGCTTTGAATAATTCCAGGATATTCGGGGCTTTGAGGATTTGATTGTTGGTGGCCGCGATTACTTCGGAGAATTGTGCTATGGTGTCGAGATTGACCGTATCATTCAAAGTTGTTGGGTCAATCTGATTGATGTATTGGTTCAGAAGGATGGCGATTTGGTTACTATCGCTGAGATTGAGAGAACCGTTTTGGATAGTTTGGGCGATCGCATCAATGACGATATCCCCTAAAGTTTGACTGTCTACATCAAGATTTGGGGCGATAGTTTGAACCGCCTTGGTAATTTGCGTGACTGAGGTTTGAATCGCCACCTGAGTTGCTAAAACCGCTAAACCATCGCTGGAACCCTTTTGAGCCGCTGTTATGGGGTCAAAAGTTCCGAGGTCAACATTACTAGGTAATCTCCAAGCGGCTTTTAGGCTCGTTTGCGCCGCCTCTGGGGTCATACCTCCATTGACGAGGGCCGCAATTACGGAGGTGAGGGGTGTTACCATCGTAGAACCAGCAACCGCTCTGAGGATACCTGTAAAAGCTTCTCCCGTCACCGCATCAGTGCCACCGACTATTACATATTGACCTTCTTCGGGGTCAAGGATGCCGTTACCATTAGTGTCGAAGTCGCCGGGAACATCGAGGCTAAAGTTACCAGCAGCATCGGTAGTGCCGCTAGGTTCGTCAGTGTCTTGAGTGCCGTTACCGTTAGCATCAAAGAAGACAGTGCCTCCAACGATGGGGCCATCTTGACCTTTACCTTTAACTGCGATCGTTTGAGTTGTGTTAGTAGTCGTTTGAGCATTGGTAGCTATGGGAGTAGTGCGTTTGAAGATAGCATCGGTATTTAAGTCAGTACCCACAACTTCTTGACTCTTGGTGGCTGCATTGGAGGCAGAGTTACCTGCGAACGTCGTATCGCTATTGATATTAACAACGGGGAGTTCATTCGATGCAGGTAAGCCTTCTTCGCTGGCTTTTAATGCCTTTTGAGCATCAATAGCCGCTTGAGTCAGGGTAAATATTGCTCCGCCAAACCCTTGTCCATCATCAGTGGTCTTGTTGGCATCACCGCCAACTCCTCCAGCAGCAACGTTATTCGTAAAACTGGAACCGTTAGTAATGTTTAGAGTGCCACTGCGGACAAAGATTGCACCTCCCATCCCCGCACTGGCTTGTGTTCCTGCTCCAAAGCCACCGTGGCCACCGTCGCCACCATTGCCACCATTGCTACTAGTGACAGCAGGACCACCACTGCCACCATTGCCACCACTGCTACCAAAGCCACCCCTGCCACCCCTGCCACCATTGCCACCATTGCCACCTTTGGAGCCACCACTGCCACCACTGCCACCATTGCCACCACTGCTACCAAAGCCACCAGGACCACCACTGCCACCATTGCCACCATTGCCAACTTTGGAGCCATCACTGCCATCAACTCCAGTTAATCCCAGTCCCCCACTTCCCGCACTGGTTCGATCGCTCCCCCGTGCTTGGTTACTGTCAAACGCAACGCGATTGAGAGTGACATTCCCGCCATAAATAAACATTGCACCCCCCATCCCTGCACCTCCTGCGCCAGGGTTAGCAACGCCTCCTTTGAGGTTGAGGTCATTAAACGTGATATTTCCCGATCTGACAAAAAAGAACGGGCGATCTTTCTCATCAACTTGCCCATTATTATTGTTATCGCCGCTAATCGTAAGGCCATTACCATTAAAGGTGATATCGCTATCAATCAGCGGCACCATCCGCAACAGAGAGTCCTCAAAATTCAACAGAGAGTCCCCAAAATTCAGGCGCACATTATTTAATAGGGAAATAGTATCGGCTCCTTCTTGGGTATTAGCTTTTTGAATCGCCCAACTGAGAGTCCCTTCCGTTGTCCCTAAACCGTCATCTGTATCTTTGTTGACTTGGATTCCTTCAATTTTTAGGGTAGGAGTCGGAGTTGCTGTTGGAGTCGCTGTTGGAGTCGCTGTTGGAGTTGGAGTTACCGTTGGAGTCGGAGTTGCTGTTGGAGTTGGAGTCGCTGTTGGAGTTGCTGTTGGAGTCGGAGTTGCCGTTGGAGTCGGAGTTGCCGTTGGAGTTGGAGTTGGCGTTGGAGTTGCTGTTGTCGCCTGAAAAGTATAGATTTCCCCAGTATTAAACGCCGCCGTTAAATTATTCCCAGAATTATCTTGAATAGTAGGAGTCGCCGCCGTATCTAATCGTAAATCTCCATCCCCAGTAATACCATTAACCGTTACCGTAACACTCGTTCCCGTAGCCGCAGAAACACTAGCAATTGTACCCTTAGCTGTGCCAGTGGGAGTCAGGGCAAAATCACTAATATCTAAACCCTGAACCCCTTCACTGAAATCGACTTGATAAACTACACTCGACGCATTCGTTGTCGCGGTAGTCGGAGTTTGGCGAGCAATCTTAGTAATCGTCGGAGGAGTCGTATCCGCAGGAGTTATAGTATAGCTTTCCCCTGTGGTAAAAGCCGCAGTGAAATTATTCCCAGTATTATCTTTAATCGTAGGAGTCGCCGCCGTATCTAACCGTAAATCTCCATCCCCAGTAATACCATTAACCGTCACCGTGACACTCGTTCCCGTAGCCGTAGAAACACTGGCAATATTACCCTTAGCTGTGCCAGTGGGAGTCAGAGCAAAATCACTAATATCTAAACCCTGAACCGCTTCACTAAAATCGACTTGATACACCACACTCGACGCATTCGTTGTCGCCGTTGTCGGAGTTTGACGAGCAATCTTAGTAATCGTGGGGGGAGTTGTATCAAAAGTATAGATTTCCCCTGTAGTAAACGCCGCCGTTAAATTATTCCCAGCATTATCTTGAATCGTGGGAGTCGCCGCCGTATCTAATCGTAAATCTCCTTCTCCGGTAATGCCATCAACCGTTACCGTTACACTCGTTCCCGTAGTAGCAGAAACACTGGCAATATTACCCTTAGCTGTGCCAGTGGGAGTCAGGGTAAAATCACTAACATCGAGATTTTTAACCGCCTCGCTGAAATTAACTTGATAAACTACACTCGCTGCTGTTGTTGTCGCACTTAGAGGATTTTGCCGAGTAATACTGCTAACAGTTGGTAGAACAGCATCGACATTAACGCCTGTGGTATCTCCCACATTCTTGAGAATTAAACCAACACTGCTACCGCCACCATCCTTAATTGTTGCATCTCCCGTTAGAGTTAACGCATTGCCTAAAATAACGCCATCATTATCGGCATTTCCTGCGGCAATGTTGTAACGAAATATATGAAAGGCAGAGGCTGCGCCCGTTCCAACTGAGGTCGCATTCACCGTTCCTCCGGTGTTCAAAGTCACCGGAATATACGCGCTTCCTGTGCCTTTATTAATCGTGACAGGTTGGGAGAAATTGACGATAAAATCTAAGTTGGCTCCCGCTTTAAAGGTGATAGCTGGTGGTACGCTAACACTGAGAATTTCGCCTACTGGTTTATATTCAAAAGCCCCAATGTCAACGGTAGTATTAACAATCCGGGCAAAACCAGTTCCTCGTTGATCGGTGGTTAATGCCGTCGCATTGGCATTATTGCCCGCATCAATGGCGGGACTTCCTGCTAGTAAAACATGGGTTTGACTTAATCCCCCATTATCGGCTAGGGGGCCGAGTTTAGCATCAAGGGGAGTTGCTGCTGTTCCAACTAAGGGGCCGACGGGAAAGGGAGTGGCTACTCCCGTGTTATCGCCTATGAGGTTTCCGCCTCCGTCTGTCCAGGTTCCGCCGGATAAATCGGGGTTTTTAATATTAGTTGATAAGTCGAAGTTTCCGGCAACTAATGTATTTTTTATGGTCGCTGTTCCATTATTCTGAAATATTGCTCCTCCATTATCAAAGGAGGTGCTATTAGTAACATCTGTATCTGCTGTATTGTTGGTAAACGTGCTATTAGTAACGTTGAGCGTGCCAATATTATGAATGGCTCCGCCACTATCTTGCACACTATTTCCCGAAAAGGTACTGTTATTAATTGTGGCTGTACTACTGTAGTAAACAAAGAGCGCCCCACCGCCCTCTCCCCCGTTACCCGTGACTTGGTTATTGCTAAATGTACTATTATTAACCGTGAGGTTGCCCAGGGTACTGGTGACGTAAATAGCGCCGCCTCGTTTGTCGGCTAATCCATTATTGAAGGTGAGGTTATTGAGGGTGAGATCGGTGTTTGAGGGAACATAAAAGAAGCGAAAGGCGGGTGCTGCGGTATCCCGTTGTATAATCGCACCGTTACCATTAATTGTTAGTTTTCCCCCAACTGTCAGATCCGCAGGAGTGGGTAAACCGTTGGCTGTACTGGAAAAACCGTCGGAGATATTATTATCAACGGTTGTTAGGGTGTAGGTTCCAGAAGTTAGTTCAATGATGTCATCTGCAAGAGTAGCATTCGCGTCTGCGATCGCTTGTTTTAATGCTGTTACATCACCAGCCGCGACGTTGAAGGTTGCCAATACCCCTGGATAGGCGGCCAATTTGACTCGATTAAAAGGAAATTGGGTGCGGATTTTTCCCAAAATAACATCCAGATTCCAGGTGCCCCCAAGTTCGGGGTTTCCTACTTTTTGACTGGAGGCGGCGATGTTAATTCCCAGGATTTGATGGAGACGGGAAACAAAGGTATTGCTCTCTTTTCCTATTTCACAGCTATATAAGCATAAATCGGCATTTTTTTTCAGGGCTTTACGCCATGAGTTTAATTGGGGCGCGTAACTATCGATATTATTGAGGTTCAGGGTTGTGTTGCCCAGATGTAGGGTTCCTAAACTTCCGTGAGCCACAATATGAAGGGCTGCTAAATTGTTATACTTAGAGAGAATATCTGTTAGTTGTTGAACTCCATCCCCATTACTGTTAATGAAGGTGACGTAAATTCCTGTTTCAATGGCATCAATCAGGCAGGCATAATCCTTGACAGCAGCATCTATTATCAGGAGTTCAAAAGGAGGTTTTTGAGGCGGATTAACTCGAACAGAGCCACTTTTCTTATGACCCAAGATTGTCATTGAGCTTATTTTCGACATAGCTTATCTTCATCCCTGCCATATTTTGTGGAAATTTTATCTCTCTTCATTATAATTCTTTATTTTTTAAGGTCAATACTTCGGACACTTTATTAATGGGCAAGGGTAGAATGCGGGTTTTGGGTTCCAAGTTCGCCGCGTAGGCGTAGCCAGCCGAAGGCATCGCCAAGGGTAGAATAAAGGTTTCAGCCAGTTCTCTAAAAACTGTCCGGACTATTGTAAGGTTCTCCTGAAAAATATTAAGTTTAATTTCAACGCTCGATTTCCTCTGCTGCCGCAATCAGAACTACCGGGATAGTGGTCTTACAAATGTCTAATTAAGTGGCTATAATTCCCGCAAAATTACCGGGTTATTGTTCGGATTTTAACAAAAAAAATAACCAGATTTTCACGATTCTTTGTTGACTTTAAAGCTGACGAAAATAGATACAGAGAAGGCAAAATTACAAAATCCCTCGCGGGTGCGAGATCATTTAGCGAACGAGCGCACCTATTTAGCTTGGATGCGAACCGCGATCGCACTCATGGGTTTTGGCGTTGCGATCGTCCGTCTCCGCATCTTATACCAATTCTCTAAATTAATGCTACAGTCTTGGGGCGGGTTTATTAATGTTATTTTTGGGTGGCAAATTTGATCGCGAACCCGCCCCTACCCCAAACTGTAGCAAACTTTTAGAGAAGTGGTATTACAACCGCCTCTGATAGCGCGTCCTGGCATTGGCTGGATGTTAGGGGTAGTATTTTCTTTAGTTGGTTTAGTGACTGTTTTACTTTCAACTAACCACTACTTTAACGTCCGCCGAGACATTGATGAGGATACTTATGAACCAGCAGAAGGTTGGGTAATGCTCTTCAGTTTTGCAGTGATGCTTTTAGGAGCTGGAGTTGTCTATTTTGTATTCTCAGCTCCCTTTGTTACCTCTATTCCTGTTGTCACTGAATGATTTTCAGTTAATATCTTAAATCCTCATTCAAACGAACTTGCACAATCTGACCTGGTTGAATAGTAGCAGGTTGGGGAGCAGTGGCGTAAGTTGTTGCAGCACCCGCAGCAGCACCCGCAAGTAAACCAATACCAGTAAAACCACTAAGTACAAATAATGCTACTCCTCCAATCCCGGAATTACGCAGAAAACTCCTTTGTGAGGGTTTGCGATCGCCACTACCAAATCGATCCGATCGCGCATCTAGAGGAATGCTACGACCATTAAGATACATCGCTTGAGCAATAAAGCGCGTACCTTCGCTATTGCTTTCAAAGCGTCCGATTATTGGGGTATTTGGTGGTACGATCGTATTGCCATAGCTATCAAGAATCCCTCCTTGTAATAGCAAAACTTCCTGTCTTGAGGGTTTGGGATCTAGCGCTAAAGGCTCTACACCAGGATAAAGCAAGCTGAGTCTAGTTCCTGCTGGTAGCAAGATATTGGGCGCGTATGCAGTTGGCGCGATCGCATTTGGTAAGGGATAAACTGAAGGTGGGACAAAATTATCATAATTGCTAGCAGGTAAAGGAGCGATCGGCTGTCTGGGAAGCTCTTCATTCCAATTTAATGGTCTTGCTGGGGTCGCATAACCCGGAATTGTCACCGATGGAACCGATCGCGGCGGCGTATAGGTGGGTGTATAACTAGGAGGTAAAGCGGCTTGTTGTCTTGTTTGGTTAACTGGAAAAGTAGCGATCGGTACTGTCAGCGGTTGGATCGGCGGATTTGGAGTTTCTAGTATCGCAGGATTAGGATTAGGTAGATTTTGGGGCGATCGCGCCAACGATGCAGTTTGAGTGCTACTTTGAGGTCTAGCAGTAGTAGAATTAGCCAGAGGTCTAGTGTTAGTGTTACTAGGCGGCGACGTAGGCGGTGGCGGAGTAGTTAAGCCGCGTTGCATTGGCCCTGCTGTAGCCCCCGTCATTGAATTTCCTTGACTTAACAGATTATTCGTCCCTGAAAACAAAGGACGCAATACCCAACGATTCTCTAAACCTATGCGTTGTAACTGTACTTGTTCTGGAGTTAACACCACTCCCGGAGCAAAATCAATCACAATTCTCGCCATCCCCGGCTGAAATTGGCTCAGGCTGACAGAACGCACCGTACCTTCTGGGTACAATTGGGTAGTATCAGTTCCCACCTCCGTATCCGGCAAATCAACAACTATCCGCGTCGGTTGGTCTAAAAGAGAAAACTTAGGCGTTATTCCCTCTGGCAGCATGACTTCTAGCTGATTTGTCCCCGGATCGAACAACCAATTTGTCAGCAATGCAGCAGCAGCTTGTCGTTGTCCTATTGGTAAGGTGACAACTACGGCGGCGACTGTCAGACTCAGGTTAAGCGACTGGCAAGCAAGCAGCGTGGCTGTGGCCTTGCGGAGAGTCTGGCTGTGTAAACTTGGCAAAAATCCCTGTACTGATTTTTTGTGTTGCATGGCCATCAAAGAGAAAGTTGCGATTAAAGCTAGGCTTGAGAACAATTAAAATTAAAAATTAAAATTGATTTTTGATTATAGGGGTGAATTATTTGGATCATTCTACATTATAATTTACTCTGTTGCAGGTTCTATTCATAAACGATCGCAAAATCTTGCTCTAGTTTAATGAAAATCAGTCTAAGACAACCGACTGGTCGCTCACGTATTTGGATATACATTGAGTCCAGTGATGTTTGTACCAGTATCTATACGTCGGTTGTTTTCGATCCTTACGACAACCTTTACATTTGGTTGGGTCAAATTCGCGACTCCCAATTGCCAGCATCAATGGTAATTGATAAGGAAGGTTATGGGGTAGAATTGATAGCCGAGAAAGCAAGCAATGAGACGATCCTGTTCAGAGTTGACCCGTGGCTGTGCAGAGATAACACCGCAACATTCCTCGCTACTACAGTTACACCTTATGAATTACTCACAGCTTTTCATGACGGAATTGCTGAATTTCTTAAGGAGGAATATCGTCCATCAGACTGGTCAAACATTGATAATCTAAACAACATCAATTGGGGCGCATTACTCAAGTCGCCAACTCTTCCCGGTCAGAATTGGGAGAAACGTTTGTTAATGAGCAGGTTGGGAGCCTATGACGGAAAAATAGGAAATGGAGAAGACTTATGGGAGCAACTAACACTTGAACAACAATGGTTGATTGTCTTACGAGACTTACTATACAGAATTGCAATCCTAGCTAGTAAAAGGCAAACGCCTGAGATACAAGCACTTGTAAATCTTTACGTAACCCTACCTGTAGATATTGCATTAGGTGAAATTGATTCAGATTGGTATCAAGGACGCGGAGTTGCGTTAAATAAAGAGTATGGATTAGATCGCGATCGACGCTATAGCCAACAAGAAAGAGAATGTCACTATATTCTCAAAATGACTAGGCTTAAAATGCTTAGAGTTGGGCAAATTGTTGATGGAACTGTGCGAGGTATTAAAACGTATGGGCTTTTCGTAGATATTGGAGGTTATCATGCCTTACTACATATTTCCGCAATTTCTCAAATGCCTGTCGAGCAATTAGATCGGATTTTTAAGCATGGCGATTGGATCAGGGCGATGATTGTGTGGATGGATATTGAAAAAGGTCGAGTTTCACTCTCAACCAGCGATTTAGAGGTTGAACCAGGTGATATGTTAAAGCACCCCTGGAAAGTCTATGAGACAGCAGAAGAAATGGCAGACAGATATTATCAGAACGTTTTGTCAAAGCAGGCGATCGATTAGAAAGGAGATAGGCTGTCTATGGAGTTACAGAAAAAGTTTTTGCCAAAGTCGCCGACACAATAAAGTTTACTTTTGAGGACTGGCTGAGATATGTTTGCATTAACCGCGCGGGCAGTTGTGCTTAGTTTAGGTAAAGGGCGCGCTCGCGTTATTTAGATTTTCAGTTGTAGCTGATGTTCTATATTGAGCGATCGCACCCTTTATACCAAATCCGGGTTTACTACCCCCTTTATTGTCATTGCGAGCGAAGCGAAGCAATCGCAAGGTCTCTGCGATTGCTTCGCTTCGCTCGCAATGACGACAGAATTACTAATAAAGGGGATGATTAACCCGGATTTGGTATTACTTCTAAACCAGCACAAAATCCAAAGTAGAAATCACACCATTAGCGCCCAACAGATTTGCCAAGACTTGACCATTACTTGCGACTTGGAACACAGTCCCGCCCAGAGTAGGAGTAATTTGTAATTGGTCAAAGGAAAGACCCCCGGCAAGTCCAAACTTATCCAAACCAACCTCAAAATTAAGTACAGTATCCACACCGCTATTAGGACTCAAAACAAAAACATCATTTCCTATTCCCCCAATTAAAGTATCTTCCCCGGAGTCGCCCACAAGCCAGTCATCTCCTGTGCCGCCAGATAAAATGTCATTATCTTTACCTCCCGCAAGTGAATCATTTCCGTCATCACCATTAAGATTATCTTCCCCTTCATTGCCATAGATCAGATCGTCTCCCTCGCCGCCATTAATACAATCACGTTGGCCAGATCCACCGACAGCAACAGATACACCTTTATTGTCTCCGTAGATAGTATCATTGCCCTCATCGCCGCAGAGTAGATCGTTACCGTTATCGCCTAACATCAAATCATTGCCGCTACCGCCACGAAGACCATCATTTTCCTTGCCACCTCGAAGGGTATCATTCCCTTCCTCACCAATAATAGTGTCGTCTCCTTCTTGACCATTTATTAAGTCATTACCGATGCCACCAAATAGCACATCGCGTCCCTCTGGATCGGTTTTAAAGAAGTCGTTAAGGCCGCCGTAAATGGTATCGTTACCGCTGTCACCCACAATCGTATCCGAGTTCAATTCACCCCAGATCAGATCGTCGCCTTTGCCACCGTAAACGAGATCGTTCTCTTTGCCAGCATGGATGGTATCGTTACCGTCACCACCACCGATGATATCGTCGCCGCGATCGCCAAAAATCAAATCTTCCTGACCAACAGGCGCAACCTCGCCATTACTACCGCGATCGCCCAAAATCGTATCATTGCCTTCGCCACCATAAAGGGTATCGGAGTCAAGCTGCCCAAATATCCAGTCATTACCTTTGCCACCGTAGGCAATATCCTTGCCTTCACCGCCAATTACGGTGTCATCACCCTCATTACCGTTGAGGTAGTCATTACCGCTACCGCCAAAAAGTAAGTCAGGATTTAAGTCGGAAACAGATAGATCGTTAACACCACCAAAGATAGTGTCATCACCACTGTCACCGATCAGGATATCGGAGTTGAGATCGCCCCAGATCAGGTCATTATTTTTCCCGCCGTGAACGAGATCGTTTTCCTTACCAGCGTAAATGGTATCGTTACCGTCACCGCCGCCAATGATATCGTTCTCCTCTTCTCCAAAGATTAAATCTTCTTCTCCAGCGCCATCTCCAGGATTTGCGCTACCGCTATCGCCGATCAGGATATCTGCACCGCGATCGCCATGTATGGTATCAGCGCCGCGATCGCCAAATAACCAGTTATCTCCACTGTTACCAGTCAACAAGTCATTTCCCCGATCGCCGCTGATGATTTCAATCCCACCAGCGAACAATCGATCGGGCTGAAATTCGACTTTTGGCACTATCTGCGGTGCGGTAAATGTAAACTCAGGTTTTTCGGGAATTGGAGTGCAACCACAACTCGTGTCCGGTTCCTCTACTGGGGCGAAAGGCTGAGTAGGTATTGGTGTTGCTGTGGGTATGGGTGTTGCTGTGGGTATGGGTGTTGCCGTTGGTTCGAGTGTTGCCGTTGGTGTAGGTGTTGCCGTTGGTATGGGTGTTGCCGTGGGCGTAGGCGTAGGAGTTCCCGTAGGCGTAGGCGTAGGAGTTCCCGTTGGCGTAGGCGTAGGAGTACCTGTAGGCGTAGGTGTGGGCGTGGGTGTTGGTGCAATTGGCCCCAACACAGTCGATACGCTAGCAGCCGCAGGACTAACTGCACCAAGGTTATCGGTAGCGCTGTAAGTAAAACTAGCCCCTGTAAAGTTGCCCGTAGATTTGAAGAATAACTGACTAATTTGAGCGGGTGTGAGCACTTGGCCCGGAGTGATGAGGACACCACCGTTAGCGGGATCTCCCAGATATAACAAGCCTTGTTCAGCGGGCGGTAGAGTGTTGATTGTGAAGGATGCGATCGCGCCATCAGGGTCACTTCCCCCTAATCCTGTCAGGTTAACGGTGCTTCCTGGGGGCAAACTGACATTACTATTGTTCGTTAATGGCGGAAGGTTGACACCAGCTTGGATTGAGACATTGCCTGTAGCAGGGCTAACTGCACCAAGGTTATCGGTAGCGCTGTAAGTAAAACTAGCCCCTGTAAAGTTGCCCGTAGACTGGAAGAATAACTGGCTAATTTGAGCGGGTGTCAGCACTTGGCCGGGAGTAATGGCGACACCACCGTTAGCAGGATCTCCTAAATACAATATGCCTTGTGCCGCTGGAGGCAAGGTGTTAATTGTGTAAGATGCGATCGCGCCATCAGTGTCGCTTCCCCCTAGTCCTGGAATCTGGACAGTGCTCCCTGGTGGCAAACTGGCATTAGAATTATTTGCCACTGGAGGCAGGTTAGGAGTAGGCGGGATAAGGGATACAGCAGCGGGAGCAGGGGTAGTAAGACCGAGGTTATCGGTAGCACTGTAACTGAAACTAGCTCCTGTAAAGCTGCCTGTAGATTGGAAGAATAACTGACTAATTTGAGCGGGTGTCAGCACTTGGCCCGGAGTGACGAGAACACCACCGTTAGCAGGATCTCCTAAGTACAACAAGCCTTGTTCTGCCGGGGGCAAAGTGTTAATCGTATAGGATGCGATCGCGCCATCGGGGTCTGTTGCTCCTAGTCCTGAAAGCTGGACAGCACTCCCTGGTGTGGCGACGTTATTGGCATTAGTCGCAAGAGGGGGAAGGTTTGGCGCTGCGATCGCGTTGACAGTAGCAGCAGCGAGGCTGACAGCACCGCTGTTATCGGTGGCGCTATAAGTGAAGCCTGCACCTGTAAAGCTACCTGTAGATTGGAAGAATAACTGACTAATTTGAGCGGGCGTTAGCACTTGGCCCGGAGTAACTAAAACACCACCGTTAGCAGGATCTCCCAAATACAACACGCCTTGTGCTGCCGGCGGCAAAGTGTTAATTGTGTAGGATGCGATCGTACCATCGGGGTCACTTCCCCCTAGTCCTGGAAGCTTGACTGTGCTCCCCGGTGGCAAACTGATATTGGAATTGTTCGCAACGGGAGGCTGATTGAGAGGATTAGGAGTTGGAGTTGGACTTGGACTTGGACTCGAAGTAACTGTTGTTGCCACAGTTGCACCAGTCGCCGTACCGTCATTATTGGCGGAAGTCGGATCAAAAGTCGTAGAAGTGCTCTTGGCGGTATTACTAAGAGTGCCTGATGCTGGCAATGGTAAAGTTACTGTTCGCGTCGTATTTGCAGCATTTGCTAAGCTAATACTCGGCCAAGTAATGATACCTGTTGCTGAATTATAACTACCACCATCTGAGGGTACTACTCCTGTTAAACCTGTGGGCAAAGTATCAGTAATTACCACACCATCAGCCGTTGATGGCCCATTATTTGTGGTGGTGATTGTGTAGGTGACATTGGCTCCGGCTGTGCCTGCACTGACACCTGTTTTTGTGGTGACGACATCGGCACTGGGTGTAACTGTTGTTGCCACAGTTGCACCAGTCGCACTACCATCATTATTAGTAGGAGTTGGGTCAACAGTGGTAGAAGTGCTCTTGGCGGTATTACTAAGAGTGCCTGATGCTGGCAATGGTAAAGTTACTGTTCGCGTCGTATTTGCAGCATTTGCTAAGCTAATACTCGGCCAAGTAATGATACCTGTTGCTGAATTATAACTACCACCATCTGAGGGTACTACTCCTGTTAAACCTGTGGGTAAAGTATCAGTAATTACCACACCATCAGCCGTTGATGGCCCATTATTTGTGGTGGTGATTGTGTAGGTGACATTGGCTCCGGCTGTGCCTGCACTGACACCTGTTTTTGTGGTGACGACATCGGCACTGGGTGTAACTGTTGTTGCCACAGTTGCACCAGTTGCACTACCATCATTATTAGTAGGAGTTGGGTCAGCAGTGGTAGAAGTACTCTTGGCGGTATTACTAAGAGTGCCTGATGCTGGCAATGGTAAAGTTACTGTTCGCGTCGTATTTGCAGCATTTGCTAAGCTAATACTCGGCCAAGTAATGATACCTGTTGCTGAATTATAACTACCACCATCTGAGGGTACTACTCCTGTTAAACCTGTGGGTAAAGTATCAGTAATTACCACACCATCAGCCGTTGATGGCCCATTATTTGTGGTGGTGATTGTGTAGGTGACATTGGCTCCGGCTGTGCCTGCACTGACACCTGTTTTTGTGGTGACGACATCGGCACTGGGTGTAACTGTTGTTGCCACAGTTGCACCAGTCGCACTACCATCATTATTAGTAGGAGTTGGGTCAGCAGTGGTAGAAGTGCTCTTGGCGGTATTACTAAGAGTGCCTGATGCTGGCAATGGTAAAGTTACTGTTCGCGTCGTATTTGCAGCATTTGCTAAGCTAATACTCGGCCAAGTAATGATACCTGTTGCTGAATTATAACTACCACCATCTGAGGGTACTACTCCTGTTAAACCTGTGGGTAAAGTATCAGTAATTACCACACCATCAGCCGTTGATGGCCCATTATTTGTGGTGGTGATTGTGTAGGTGACATTGGCTCCGGCTGTGCCTGCGGTAACACCTGTTTTGGTTGTGACTACATCGGCACTAGGTGTAATTGTTGTCGCTACAGTTGCATCCGTAGCAGTACCGTCATTATTACTAGAAGTCGGATCGCTTGTACTAGAAGTACTCTTAGCTGTATTACTAAGACTGGCTGTTGCTGGCAATGGTAAAGTTACTGTTCGCGTCGTATTTGCAGCATTTGCTAAGCTAATACTCGGCCAAGTAATTACCCCTGTTAATGAATTATAACTACCACCATCTGATGGTGTAACTCCTGTTAAACCTGTGGGTAAAGTATCTGTAATTGTGACATCTGCCGCAGTTGATGGCCCGTTATTTGTGGTGGTAATTGTGTAGGTGACATTGGCTCCGGCATTGCCTGTAGTAGCTCCTGTTTTGGTTGTGACTACATCGGCAACAGCAGACGAGATTGTAGTAGTAACTTGGGCATTAGCAGCCGTGCCATTATTATTCGCAGAAGTGGGGTCAAAAGTTGTCGCGGTACTGAATACCTTATTAAGGAACGGGCCACCAGCAGCAGGTGCAGTAGCAATTAAGTCGTAAGTGACACTCTGACCACTAGCTAAAGAGGCAATGCTAGGCCAAGTAACAACTTTTGTCGTAGCGTTAAAAGTGCCACCATCTGTCGCGCTACTGAAGGTTAACTCAGCCGGTAGCGGATCTTGAATTACGACGTTAGTAGCCGTGTTTGGCCCATTATTTGTAGCAGTAATTTTGTATGTAATAGTGCCGTTAGGTAATACAAAGGCAGGGCCAGTTTTGACAGTTTCAATGTCTGCCTGTTCCGTAGGCTCAGTTAAAGTCTCAACCTTTAAGTTTTTGATTTCATGTATGTTTGTAGCACCTCCAGTTGAACTGGCGAAACCAAATTTGAAGGTAGATGGCGCTGCTCCGTTAGCTGCGGTAACGTCGTAGTTAACAATAGCTGCCTCGCCTGTATCAAGAAAATCTCCATCTCCGTTTAAATCAACATTAACGGAGAGTAAGTTACCTGTTGTTAAGGTAATTTCGGCAGTTCTTTTCGCATCTGCGCGAACAGTACCCGTAGCAGGAACAGCTAAGCCAGGAGAAAGACTACCTGTTCCAGTTAAGTAGTTATATCCTTCTAAGTATTTATCTGCTAGATCTTTCTCTCCCCTTCCTCTAACTGCTATTGAGTTTGGTATCGGGTCATTTGTCGCTCCAAAGCCGCCATTACGCTCTCCACTATTTGGATTGGAAAAGTTGCCAAATTCATCGAATCCAACCCCCAGATAGCCTCCAACTATACCTGGTGTAGGGAGGTTGGTGATGGGGTCGGGATTTTTATTTTGAGCATAGCCCAGAGAACCAGCATATGCACCAGCGGCTGTTGGATTTGCACTTCCATCAATTAAAAAGAAACTAATGCCATCTCCGCCGCCAGGATAGCCACCGACATTGGCACCGCCGTATGAGAAGAAGTCAAAGGTAACTCTAATGCCGGAATTGGAAGGGATAGGGTTGTTATAAATGACAAAAGCTGACTGGTTCCCAGCAACGGAAGTTAAGTTCAAAGCACCGCTGCCAGGAGCATCGACTGTGCCGCCAGTAGTACGGGGAATAACACCAGACGAACCGACTGGTGATGCAGTCAAGTAAGGGTTATTACCACTTCCACCATTACCATAGATCCAAGGCCCAGTAACAGTCGCATCTTGAAATTTTTCTTCAACTAAAATAGCCAGGACAAAAGTATAAGCTTCTAAAGCTTCTTTTTCAAATGCTAAGGAAGATTGAACCTCTCCTGTCGCAAAGTCGAAATCCCAATTACCCCCAAGTGCTACACTCCCAACTAAACTCTCGGAAGCTGCAACTTCTGCTCCTGTCAATTCGCTTAGTTTTCTCACAAAAGCAACGCCTAAGTTTCCGGTCGCTACATTACACGAGACTAAGAGAATATCTCCTCTATTTGCTAGAGCATTTCCCCATTGCTGTAACTGTTTGCTATAGATTTCTAAGTTGCTAATATTCAGTTCTACTGACCCTAGCTCAACTTTGGATTCGCTACCATGAGCAACAATTTGAAGGCTGTCAACTAGGCTATAATCAGCTAAAATTCTAGTGATTTGTTCTATCCCATCCCTCATTGCGTCGAGGATGAATACTTTTGTGCCGAGTTTTACTCCCGCAGCAAGAGTCTGATAATCATCAACTCTTGAATCTATAAAAACAATATCTTTTGTTAGTGCTTTTAATGAGGTGGAATCTGGTTTAGTCAACACTGATTTACTAGCGATATTGTTGCTAAAGCGCTGAGGATTTTGGATGGCAAAGTTGACTTGGGTGGAGATGCTTTTCATGATTTTAATTATCTGGTAGATCCGCTGATGTTGACGCAAAATAACTATCGTAGTAGTTAACAGTAGCTATAAATAGCTGCTATTAAACAAGATTGCCTACGACAAATGACTGAGCGCGTTGCAAAGCAAACCATCGCTCAGTTGTAATAAACAACTCTCAATCTGGTTGATGAAAGTTACATTTTTGCGTGTAAATTCTGATGCTTTTAGAGCATTTATGAGCCTTTGTTTTACTCGCTGGATTTTGTGAACAATAGATCCTTGGTAATTGATAACTACTGTTACCAATTCCACTAATTTTGATGCAAAGGCAAACGTTAGAAAAGGGTAAATTAAGACGCTGTGGACTATGACAGCAGGAAACATAAAAATGGAATCCCGCAACCTGATGGAGTATTTCATTAGATAAATGATCGGCAGTAGATGCCCCAGCTTTAAGCTGGAGGTTTTCTGTTTAGTTTTTTTATAGTAAATGCCCCGATCGAACCCCTGGAAAAAGTTGTAGTAGATATAGCGACCTAATCTTTGCAGATAGCGATTAGCCTGCGATTGACTAGCTGACAAATAATTCTCAAACACCCAAGTAGCGCATCCTCTAAGGTTATTTGAACAAATGTCATCTGGTTTTAGGCTTAGAAGTTAGTCACTATTTTACGTAATCACAGGAGATGCTGAAACTACCAATCTAAATTGGTGCGCTTATTAAGAATAGAATCTAACACAAGCCATAAAACTTGTGCGATCTAGTAAATTTAGCTCAAATTGAAAGTTGAGTGCGTAATTTTCAAAGAGCTTTTACAGACAAGCTTACCCAAACACCCAACAAGTGCAAGCACACCTTAACAAATTTTTTCTCTAAGATTTCACTTCAAACCTGCACCCCACCTAAAATTATAACTTTATGGGATGATCGTCAATAGGTAACTGTTCGTAGGGGAAAGCCTTCAACACCTTGATTATGTACTTTTGTTATTCAAAGGCAGGATGGAAAGCGCTAGACGAGTTAGGAAGGGGAATTAGAGCATAGCGCGGCAAAGTCTTTGTGGGTGGAGCTGCACCTTCTGGCGATCGCAGTACATAGTTTTTAGAGGTTTTCCCCGAAGTACTTACTCCCACAAACAAATACAGTGAGATTGTAAGTGTAGCAGCTAATATTAATTTTTCACGCATTGCAGACTCCTCCTCCAACACCAGATGCTTTTGAGCACCACTCCTCATTTCAACTCCATCATAAGGAAGATGTGGGAATGCTTGACGCGATCGCAGTCAGTTAGGCATTGTGACAGTTATCACGGGCGGATGGGGAGCGGGGGAGATGGGGAGCAGGGGAGCGGGGGAGCAGGGGAGCGGGGGAGCAGGGGAGATGGTGGAGATGGTGGAGATGGTGGAGATGGAACAGGAAAGATAAAGATTTCCCCTCTGCTCCTCTGCCCCTCTGCTCCCCATCTCCTCTGCCCCTCTGCTCCTCTGCCCCTCTGCTCCCCATCTCCTCTGCCCCTCTGCTCCTCTGCCCCTCTGCTCCCCATCTCCCCAGGGAATTGTCCCAAGGAAAGAACAATTAAGCCTCGCAGAAAGGTAGAATTAGCCCGTAGTAGCTTATCTGACACAGTGAGGGTAGCGACAATATGCTTGCATACATTCTGGCCTTGGCGGTCGGTCTTGGCAGTTGCGCCGTTTACATGGCAGCGTTCTTTTTTCCTGAAGTCCATCGTAAGAGCGACTTCATCTGGAGTGGTGTAGGACTATTCTATGCCTTAATTTTATGGGTTTGTGCGGGACGTATTACTGGTGCTGTCCTGCTGGGTCAAATGGCCAGCGTGGCTCTATTGGGTTGGTTTGGCTGGCAAACTTTGACTTTGCGCCGGGAACTCACCCCGGTGGTTCAGCAAACGCCCATTCCCAATCCAGAAATTGCTGGAAAACCGACAGATTTGAAAGCTGTGGGAGGAATCTCCCAAGTGCCGGCACGACTTACCGGCTTATTTGGCAAAAAGAAAGACAAAATTCCGAAAAAACCGACTATTGTTCGGCCACCAAGCTCAGTTAAATCTGAAAGTTCTCCGTCTACAGTAGCTAAGGCTCCTGAGTCTGTAAATGTTACCAGTCGGGAGCAGGAGCAAGTTGGAGCGCGAGAGAATGCGATCGCATCCTTCCAAGAGACAGAAACTCAACCTTCAGCAGTCCCAACTGCGGATGCAATTTCAGAAGCTACCTCTCTTGTAGAAGATGTCGCCAGTCAATTAATAGAAACTGGCTTTGCTACCACTCCCTCAGAAGTAAAGGTAGAAATTAATATTGAAGCAACTGTATACCCAGATGCGATTCCGCCGAATAGCGACGCATTTGATGCAGAAGACGACTTCGCTGAATCAACCCAAAAACCATTACCCTCTGCTTCATCGACAGCTACCACAAAAGCGGTTAAAACATCTGGTGGATTTGGGGGTTTGTTGGCTAATATCAAAAACAGTTTGGGAGGTTTAGGCAGTTTTGGCAAGGGCAAAAGCAAGCCGGCTGATACGGAAAAGAAAGCTAAATCTCCTAAACCTGAACCTCCAATAGCAACATCTCCGACTGTTGACAAACTCGATGACATTTTAGATGCAAATTTAGTTGAGATCGTCCAAGAAGTAGCAGTAGAAGCGCCAAAGGCACAACCTGCTGATACTAAGGCTGAGGAAATCGCAGAAACTCCTTTAGTGCAAACTAGCCCGAAACTGGAAGATTTAATCTCCCCAAGAGAAACTAATGAAAATCCAGGTTTAGATTCCGCCGTTGAACAAACACAGGAAACGGAGCGATCGGGTGAAATTCCTGTTGTTACAAATCCCGAAGCTCTCACAGAAGCCGTAGACGCACTGGAAGCAGACACCCCAGCCCCACCTGTAGAAATAGCACTTTCTCAGTCGCCTCCCCCTGCTGAGCCTTTAGAGTCAGAAGATTCAGCAGAAAAGCCGGAAGAAGGCCCATCTGTTGAGGTTTTGTCGGCAGTAGCACCGGAAAGTGCTTCAGTGGAATCGGTAGCACCGGAAATCGCTGCGGTAGAGGTATCGGAGGCTGAGGCTGGCGATGAGCTTCCCTTAGTTCGACCCAATCCACCCGATCCCAAGCTTGTGGAAGCTGCGAAAAAAGCTGATGAATCTAAGTCTAAAAATAGTGATGATGGACTTACGAATTAACATCTGATACCAAATCCAGCTTAAATATTCCCTTTATTCTTTAGTCCGCGTAGGCGGACTTTGTTTGTTTAGTAGCGGTTTCAACCGCCAAGTAATAAAAATGATAGAAATACGTTTTTAGTTAGTCATTCCGCAAAGCAGAAATCGGGTCTAATAAAGCTGCATTCCGAGCGGGAATTACCCCAGCTAATAACCCAACTGTAAAGGACATTCCGAAACCAGAAGCTACCGACAACAAGGAAATTACAAAGGGAAACTTAAAAATAGTTGCTGCTCCAAAAGCGATCGCAATCCCTAATGTAATACCAATCCCGCCGCCAATGGTAGAAACTACGACTGCTTCTGCTAAAAATTGGCTCAAAATTGCTGAATTAGTAGCGCCTACGGCTTTCCGAATCCCAATTTCTTTAGTTCGCTCCACAACTGAAACCAGCATAATATTAGCAATACCAATGCCGCCAACTACTAAAGAAATTCCTGCGATCGCAACCACCATCACTGTAAATAAACCTACCACATTACTCATAGTATTGACAATTTCCACTTGATTTATAATTCTAAAATCATCAGGTAGAGGCGGGTAAATATTGTGGCGCAAGCGCAAGAGATTAGTTACTTGAAATTGAGCATCATCTAAACTATCTCCCTCATTAGTTTGTAGCCAAAACCCACTAATAGCAACGCCGGCTAAGGCATTTTTACCGACAATCCGAGCCGACATATTAGTAAGGGGAATATAAACTCTGTCATCCTGATCCGTACCACCTACAGATCCTTTTGCTTCCATTACTCCAATTACCTTGTAACGTCCTCCCTGAATGCGGACATCTGAAGAAAGTGCATTAGCACCAACTCCAAATAATTGATCTCGAACATTAGAACCAAGGACAACTACAGGTTTAGCAGCATTCAATTCTTCTTCATTAAAAAACCGGCCTTCTTGCGGGTGAATGTTTTTAACATCGGGATAATATAAATCTGTTCCTAAAATTGCAGTAAATGTATTTTGACCGCTATAAACTACTTGCACTTGACGTTGTAAATAAGCAGTAATTCCCTTAATTGCTGGAGCTTGTCTAGCTGCTTTAGCATCATCCCAAGTAAGAGTAGTAGCAGAACCGCTACCTAGATTAATTCCCCCAGTCCGAGAAGCACCGGAAAGGACTAATAACACATCTGTACCTAAAGCTTTTAACTGTTCCTCAGTAGACTTTTGTACTCCTTGGCCTACGGAAGAAATGGCAATTACAGAAGAAATGCCAATAATTACGCCTAGCATTGTTAAACCAGTACGTAATTTATTATTCCACAGCGCCTCGGTCGCCATGAATAATATTTGAGATGTTGATATTGAACGGGTGCGATCGCGAGTATGCAAACTCATTTTTAATATTCCTATAAACTAATGGCTAATGGCTAATTGCTAATTGCTAATGGCTAATTGCTTAATTAGGACTTACGCAGGGAGCCCTAGAAACCGGGTTTTTTAGAGAATCTTTGGGTCACAACGAAGTATTGTCGTAAAAAAACCCGGTTTCTTTGGTTGGGTGCGTAATTCCTATTAATCTTTCTTCCCCATCCTCCCCATCTTCCCCATCTCCCCCATCTCCCAATCTCCCTCTCCCTGCTAACGCAAGCGCGGCCCAGGCTGCAAACCAGGAATACCTGATGATGGACTGGGGGAGCGACGAGCTCTGGAACTGGGCGGAGAGCTAATAAAAATTTTTTCATTTCCCTTTAATCCAGAGCGAATTTCTGTTTTATCATTAACTGTAATTCCAGTCACTATCGGAGTGAATTTAGGTTTCATATTTTCGTCGGCAACAAAGACTCCTGTGCCATTTTCTTGGCGGACGATCGCAACTGTCGGTACGACCACAGCATCTTTTAGTTCCCCGACTTTAAACTCTACATTGGCATTCATTCCAGAGCGGAGTAACCCTTGGGGGTCATCAATAATTCCCACTTTGACTTCAAAACTGGTGACGTTTTGCTGGACAATTGACTGGGGTGAGATTTGATTGACTTGACCTGTAAATGTTTTGCCGGGATAGGCATCAGCTTGAATTGTCACCTCTTGCTTAAGCCGGATTTGGGAAATATTAGTTTCGGCTACATTTGCGACTACTTGATTTGTGGAAGCTAAGGACAAAATAGAAGAAGAAGTCGCTGAGGAAACAGCACTACCTGCGGTTGTGGGAGTCACAAAAGCACCGGGATCGGCATATTTACGGGTGACAATGCCGCTGAAAGCAGCGCGAATTACAGTATCGTTAATCAGCGCTTCGATGGTTTGGACGCTACCTTTAGCAGAGGCAAGTTGAGCGCGAGCTTGGGCGATGTCTTCTGGGCGGGAACCTGCTTCTAGCAAGGCTAACGCTTCCTGTCTCTGCTGTACTACTGCCCGTGCTTGGGCGATGTCTTCTGGGCGGGAACCTGCTTCTAGCAAGGCTAACGCTTCTTGTCTTTGTTGTACTGCGGCCCGCGCTTGGGCAATTTCTTCGGGGCGGGCACCTGCTTGTAGCAGTGCTAAAGCTTCCTCTGCTTGCTTGACTTGAGTTTGGGCGCGATCGCGCGTAGTACGGGAAGTATTCAAGCTTTGGAGTGCGATCGCGCCTGCTGTATATAGTTCTTGATTTCTTTGTAAGTCATCTCCTGCTTGGCGTAGGGCATATTGAGCATCTGCGAGGCGGGATCTGGCTTGGGCTATGTCTTGCGATCGATTACCATTGATGACTTTTTGCAGGTTAGCTTGTTGTTCGGCTAGTTGCCCTCTAGCTGCGGCAATGTCCTCTGGTCGATTACCATTGAGCAATTTTTGCAGGTTAGCTTGTTGTTCTGCTAGTTGCGCCCTAGCTACGGCGATGTCCTCCGATCGATTGCCATTGAGCAATTTTTGCAGGTTAGCTTCAGCGGAGGCGACTTGTCCTTGAGCTTGGGTAAGTTGGCCTCGGAGGTTGGAGTCATCCATGTATGCCAGCAATTGCCCTTGTTGAACGCGATCGCCCTCTTTGACCAGTAAACTTTTAAGCATCCCCGATGTTTTCGGGCTGACATTGACTGAACGTTCTGGTTGAATTGTGCCATTAGCGGAAACTGCGATCGGTAGGCTCAGCCTTTCTACGGTGACAGTCTTTTGCCCGCGCCGAGTTTCGCTGCTCGGTTTAGCGATCGCCATGCTATAAACGGCATAGCTTCCTACTGTCAGCAATGACAGGATAAGTAGCCCAAGCAGCCCTGAAACAATAGGTTGTTTATGAAAGCGTTTTGCTAAGTCCATATAAAATTAGACTGAGCTGGCACAAAAAACGTTCAATTCATTTCTTAATTTTTCTCAATAAGCTCTGGCGAATATTTCTGGCGAATAGAAATCGCGCCTACACAAACGAAGTCCGCCTGCGCGGACTGTAGAGATTGCAACCCGCGTAGGCGGGTTTTGTATGTGTAGTAGCGGTTTTAACCGCCCCTTTGACAAATAGTGGTCAATTCTCTACCATTGCCTTGTTAGGAAGGTGAAGCATTAACCGACAAAAATTTTATGACAACAGGGAAATTAACCGACAAGGTGGCGTTAGTGACTGGTTCAGCTAGAGGAATTGGTCGGGCGATCGCACTCAAACTAGCTCAAGAAGGTGCATCACTTGTCATTAATTATGCTGGGAGTACGGGTCAAGCTCAAGAAGTTGTAGAGGCGATTGAAGCAGAAGGCGGGAGTGCGATCGCCCTTCAGGGAGACGTGAGTTCTGTTGCCGATATTCAACGGCTATTCGATCGCACAATTGAACATTTTGGTAAAATTGACATTCTGGTTAATAATGCCGGAATCCTGACTAATAAAAAAATTGCTGACTTTACGGAAGCTGAATTTGACAAGATTTTTGCAGTTAACGTTAAAGGGACTTTTTTCGCTTGCCAACAAGCGGCTCAACGCCTAGCAGATGGGGGACGCATCATTAATTTTTCCTCTTCAACTACTTTGATGATGCTGCCAACTTATGGAGCTTATGTTGCGACTAAGGGAGCAGTTGAACAATTGACGCGGGTACTGGCAAAAGAAGTAGGTCAACGGGGAATTACTGTTAATGTTATTTCTCCCGGGCCAATAGATACTACCCTATTTCGAGAAGGAAAAACCGAAGCCCAAATTCAATATTTTGTGCAAGCGTCAGCACTGGGACGATTGGGAGAAGTGCAAGATATTGCCGATATTGTAGCATTTCTAGCAAGCGATGATTCCCGCTGGATTACCGGACAAAATATTCGGGCTAATGGCGGTATCATCTAAACCTGATTTCAGGATAGTTAAACACTGTTTCCCTGCCAATCGGCACACAAAATAAATTATACGACTTATGCAGGAACAAAATCAACATCAAGAGGAATTGAATACCCAACGCATTGAAGCTTCCAGCGACGGTGTTTTTGCCATTGCCATTACCTTACTGATCTTAGAAATCCGCCTCCCACACACGGATGCTACACATCAGAGTGTGGCTACCGCATTAGTTTCTCTTTGGCCATCTTATTTTGCCTACATTTTTAGCTTTGTAATGATTGGGATCTATTGGGTTAATCATCATTACATTTTTAGAATTTACCAGAAGACAGATCATGTGTTTAATCTGCTTAATATATTCTTCCTAATGTGCATCTCGTTTTTACCTTTTCCAACGGCGGTACTAGGCGAACATTTACTAGATGTGAAGGAGCAAAAAACGGTAATAATATTTTATGTATTTGGGTTATTATTACCAGCCGCATCTTGGTTTTTAGTATGGCTCTACGCTTCCTCTCACTATCGGCTGATTGATGGTCGTCTTAGCCCGCATTTTGTTAATTATCTTACCAAGCAATATGGATTCTCGGTAATTTTTTACTTGTTTGCACTCGTTGTCTCAGTGTTTCAGCCAGTAGTTGGTATTGCGATCGCAGTTGGGTTAACATTTTTGTATTTACTGCCGTCAAAACAACCAGTATATCGAGAGCCACCTACTCTTTAATCAGTCTTTGCGCCTGCGGTATTTTGGATAACATTTTTATCGTTATGCTTAGACGATTCAGAAGGTTAGTTATACCATTGCATCGTTGACATATCCTGCTAAATTCCTCTAATTATGTGCATTGCCACAACTGCAAAAAAAGAGCGCACTATGTATTTTAATACTCTACAGACTTGCTAGCACCATAATGCTTTAAAAGGGCTATTACTTCATCAAATTGTTGACCTTTTTTATGCCCTTCTAATTTTCCCAACTCTGCGTACTCAAGAGGATTTAAATAATCTGTAACTCTCACATGAATATCTGCATTTGCTTCTAGCAAGACCCGAACAATTTCTAAATTCCCGTCATAAGCGGCATAAAGGAGTGGATTGAAATATCCTTCACTTGCCCTTTGATTCACATTTGCTCCGGCTGCAATTAACAATCTAGCAATCTCAAGATGTCCTTGAGATGCAGCTTGACATAAAGCTGTAGTTTCGCATACACTAAAATTGACATTAACATTTTCTTGAAGCAAAGATTTGACCTTTTTAATGTCACCCTTTGTCACACATTTAATCAATTCAACTTCTTTAAGCCCTTCTTGAGATGCACCCGCTTGCTTAAAGATATTAGCAGGTTTAGATAGTTCTCTAAACTCTGCTATCATCAATGCTGTATTACCATCGCAATCGCGTATATTCAAGTCTGCACCAGCTTCGATCAAGGCTTCGATCGCACCAATATCCGAATATCCCAAGGCGTGCATTAAAGCTGTCTGCCCTTGACTATCCTGCTGATTCACATTCGCTCCTCGTTGAATAAGCAGACGCACCATCTCAGGTCGATTGGTAGCAAAAAACGTACTAACTGCCTCCATTAACGGAGAGTTGTCAGCCAGTCCCTCATCGGTTTCATCAGGCAAATTGGGATTTGCCCCAGCATCTAACAAAGCCTGAATGATGGGAATTTGACCCATTTGAATTGCTAACGACATCGCGGTGCGATTGCAAGAGCCGATACTATTAACATCTGCACCACTGGCAATTAAATTTTGAACCTTTTTAAGATTGCCATCCATAGTTGCATCAATTAGCTTTTCAACGGCTTTATTTTGCTCTCTAGTTTGTCTTCTGATCGTTTTTGCCATTTTTTGTTCGGCATCGCGATCGCCTATGGCACGAATCCGATCGGAAACCAGAGGATAGAGAAACTCGTATATATCACGGTAAACGCCCTTAGCTGCCAACATCAAAGGTGTTTCTCCCTGGCTCCAGGCATTTACATCAGCCCCTCTTTCAACTAACAGTTGAACAACTTGTAAATGCCCTGCAAAAGACGCAGCCATTAGTGCAGTCCAATTGTCTTCTTCATATCCTTCAATCTCAGCACCCGCATCAAGTAATAGGCGAACAATCTCCAGATGTCCCTCTTCAGCCGCAGTATGCAATGGCAATTTGTCAAACCCACGATTAACATTTGCCCCTACTGCAATCAACTCTTGCACAATCTCTACATGACCTTTGTGGGCAGCAATCACAAGCACGGGAGTTTGATACCAGGCGGATGGATTTGGATTTGCGCTAGCCTGAAGTAGGATTCTAACCGTATCAATATCACCCTTTAGAACTGCTGCTTCAAGTGGTGTACTTGCTAACTCATCATCTTGACAATCTTCTCGATCGCTATCATCTTCATCGTAATCGTTGTCTTTGTCTTCAGACACCGCTTCTTGTGAAATTTTTATCTGACCATCTATTCCATTCTCTGAAGATCGATCCGATTTATCTGATATATTATCCACAATAGAAATAAAACCATCGTAAAAATTTTTTACTTCTTCAGGAGCCTCCGTTAAAGCTTGGGTAATTAAAGTGCCAAGATTCTGTCCACCAGGTAGTTGTGGGACTGAGATGCTTGGGTTTAAGACTAATGGCTCTGGTTCTGGGTTAATTTTTGCTCCTGCGGAGATTAGTAGCTCTATGATTTTTGAGTTGCCAATACTGGCAGCTAAAGTTAAAGCAGTCTGTCCTTTAACGTCCTTTTGATCGAGATCGAGACCTGATACAAGGAGTTGTTTAATTTGTTCAAGATCAGATATTTTAATGGCGGAAAATAATGCTTGTATTCCCTTGCTTGCTTCTCTCACGCTATTCTCCAGTTTAAATTGAAGTATCGGATTAGACTTGTACTCAACCAATATATCTAAATAACTATGCAGGCTACAAACTGAGTTTAATCAAGTATATTCTCATTACTTTCTGTTAGAATAAACACCCCGCCCATAAATTGCAAATCCACCGTATACAAATGCTGGCAAGATCAATACAATCCACCATTTGCCTAATAGCGGCCATTTATTAGCATCTGTTTCTGGATCGAGAGTGTAGGCAATCCAGACCCCAAGTGCAGTTCCGATAACTCCAATGACATGAATGTAAAAAGGGCATTTGAAGCCAGCTTTCCACCATGTCACTAGACCAGATACCAATATTATGAGTACAAGGCCGACTCTAATTACTTCCATATCGCACGATCTCTGTAGATAATAATTATCCTCCTTGATTATATCCAGGCCATTACGGGGGTGACTCCTTCTAACTTCTACCGTCTGCCTTCGGCCTTGTGCGATCGCACCCCTACACAAAGCTATTGACACCCATCAGCATACCCCTGAGCTTGACCCCTGAAATTAATCTGCTCAATATCCCCAAAAGCGCTAAGATAAAAGCAAAACCAGCTTTGTAACATCTTGAGCATCCGGCTGTGACAGAACTAAAATCCTATAAAGATACCGTAAACCTGCCCAAGACTAAGTTTGATATGCGTGCCAACGCTGTCAAACGGGAACCTGAACTGCAACAATTTTGGGCAGATCAACATATATACGATCGCCTGTCACAGAACAATCCGGGTGAGTTGTTCATTCTCCACGACGGGCCACCCTACGCTAACGGGCAACTCCACATCGGCCACGCCCTGAATAAGATTCTTAAGGATACGATTAACCGCTACCAAATGCTGCAAGGTAGGAAAGTCCGTTATGTCCCTGGATGGGATTGTCACGGTCTACCAATTGAGCTGAAAGTCTTACAGGATATGAAGCCTGCCCTTCGGCAAAAGCTGACTACGATCGAACTTCGTCGCCAAGCGCGGGATTTTGCGATCGCTACGATGGAACAGCAACGGGAAGGGTTTAAGCGTTATGGCATTTGGGGAAACTGGGAACACCCTTATTTGACGTTAAAACCAGAATACGAAGCAGCACAAATCGGCGTTTTTGCCCAAATGGTGCTTAAAGGTTACATCTATCGCGGGATGAAACCGGTACACTGGAGTCCTAGTTCTAAGACGGCTTTGGCTGAGGCAGAATTGGAGTATCCCGAAGGTCACACTTCTCGCAGTATTTATGTTGCTTTAGCGATCGCGAAGTTGGCAAAGTCGGCAAAGGCGCTGACTCCTTATCTGCCGAATCTCCACTTAGCAGTCTGGACAACTACGCCTTGGACAATTCCCGCCAACCTAGCTGTAGCAGTCAATCCCGACTTGACTTATGCAGTAGTAAAATTCTCAGGGGAAGGATTGAGCACCAATGGCGCTCAAAATTCGCCAGAGAGTGAAGAATTGAGTGCAATTGAACTCAAAAAAACGCCAGAGAATAAAGAGTTAAGTACCAAGGTAGAAAAAACTCTGATCGTGGCCGCTGACTTGGTAGAAAAATTGTCAGCTACCTTAAATACCAAACTAGAGGTACTGGCTACCATCCAAGGCAAAGATTTAGAAAAATCTACCTACAAACATCCCCTATTTGACCGCATAAGTCCCGTTGTAATCGGCGGCGACTACATCACGGCGGATTCTGGTACGGGTTTGGTACATACCGCGCCGGGACACGGCCAAGAAGATTATCAAGTAGGTCAACGCTACGGTTTACCTTTACTCTCACCAGTTGACGATAATGGTAATTTCACCGCAGAAGCGGGACAATTTGAGGGTTTGAACGTCCTTGGCGATGGCAATGGCGCGGTAATTGATGCTCTGGCCGGGGCCGGTGCTTTAATTAAAGAAGAAGTTTACGCTCACTCTTACCCCTACGACTGGCGGACGAAAAAGCCGACAATATTTAGGGCGACGGAACAGTGGTTCGCGTCGGTGGAAGGATTTAGAGAAGCAGCGCTAAAAGCGATCGCGGATGTGAAGTGGATACCCGCCCAAGGCGAAAATAGAATTACCGCAATGGTAAGCGATCGCAGTGATTGGTGCATCTCCCGTCAACGCAGTTGGGGCGTACCTATCCCTGCATTCTACGACGAAGAAACCGGGGAACCCTTGCTGAATGAAGAAACGATCGCTCACGTACAGGCGATCTTTGCACAAAAAGGTTCCGATGCTTGGTGGGAATTGCCAATAGAAGAATTATTGCCAGAATCCTATCGGAATAACGGCAAAACCTATCGCAAAGGTACAGACACAATGGATGTCTGGTTTGACTCCGGTTCCTCTTGGGCCGCCGTTGCCAAAGGCCGAGAAGAATTGCACTATCCTGCTGAAATGTATTTAGAAGGATCGGATCAACATCGCGGCTGGTTTCAATCCAGTTTACTTACTAGCGTTGCTAATAATGGCATTGCTCCTTATAAAACTGTTTTAACACACGGTTTTGTATTGGACGAACAAGGCCGCAAAATGAGCAAATCTCTGGGTAATGTCGTCGATCCTGCCGTTGTTATCAATGAATATGGTGCTGATGTCTTGCGGTTGTGGGTATCTTCCGTAGACTATTCCGCAGACGTGCCCTTGGGTAAAAACATCCTCAAACAGCAAGCGGATGTTTACCGGAAAATTCGCAATACAGCGCGGTTTTTATTGGGAAATTTGCACGATTTCGACCCCGCAAAAAATGCAGTTAGTTATGAAGAACTGCCCGAATTAGACCGTTATATGCTGCACCGAATGACGGAAGTATTTACAGAAGTAAAAGATGCTTTTGACAGCTTCCAGTTTTTCCGATTTTTCCAAACAGTGCAGAATTTCTGCGTCGTTGACTTATCGAATTTCTATCTGGATATTGCCAAAGATCGGCTTTATATCAGTGCAGAAGATTCCTTACGCCGCCGCAGTTGCCAGACAGTACTCGCGATCGCGGTGGAGAGTTTAGCAAGGGCGATCGCGCCTGTTTTATGCCACTTAGCAGAAGATATTTGGCAATACATCCCCTATCCCACAGCTTACAAATCAGTATTTGAGGCGGGTTGGGTGCAAATAGATCACCGCTGGCATAACCCAGAATTAGGTAAATCCTGGGAATATTTGCGGCAAGTTCGCGGCGAAGTCAATAAGGTTCTAGAATTAGCCCGCAGTGAAAAGGCGATCGGTGCTCCTTTGGAAGCTAAGGTTTTGCTTTACGTCCCCGATGCGGAAAAACGGGAAAAACTGCAAGCTTTAAATCCGAGCACGGAAGGGTTAGCAGCAAAATATATGCACCCGCATATTGAGGATGAAAAATCAATAGAACTGGAGAAAGAAGTATCAGTAGAACACGGTGAAATAGCAGCAGATAATGCTGCCGATATTGCTAATAGTGAATCCCAACAATCCTTCATCGAACCGAGGGAAATTGTCGAAAAGGTAACAGAATTTATCAGCGATTTACCGAGGTTTTCGGGTCAATTTTTAGCAGAAAATCAGCAAGCTGCCGTTACAGTTATCCTCCTATTTGCAGTGTTTGCAGTTGCAAAAGCAATCGGGGCGGTACTGGATACGATTAATCAAATTCCACTGCTGGGAGAGACATTTGAACTCATTGGTTTTGGATATGCAATCTGGTTTGTTTGGCAACATTTGCTATTTGCAGCTAATCGGCAAGAATTGTCAGAAAAGGTTGAAACTCTGAAAGTAGAGGTATTGGGGAAACAAGCAGGAGAAACTGTTGTTGAGGCGAAAGCGATCGCATCTCAACCAGAGGAGATTAAGGTAGAAGTACCAGCAATCAGCAATACTGCGGAAATTGTATCTCAACTCTCTGCTGTTAAAAAGCCTGCCTCGGCAATCAAAAAACTGCACAATTCTGCGACTGGTAACGGTGTAGACGAGTTGCGCTATCTGTTAATTGCTTCTCAGGTGGAACTTTTAGAAAGTTCTGAAGGTTTAGAGGGAATACCCTACAGCTTTAATTCAGAAGACTTGGGGGTGGGTGTAGTCAAAGCAGACGGGCAAAAGTGCGATCGCTGTTGGAATTATTCTACTCATGTTGGGGAGTCAGAGGAACATCCTTTACTTTGTGAAAGGTGCGTACCAGCATTAGCAGGGCAATTTTAAGTTAATTAGGCATCTCCAAAAATTAGGTTTTTTCAGACAGACTAAGAGTTTGAGATTCTTTTTTGGAGATGTCTATTGATTGCCTAGTTTTTTAACCAGTAGCATATTCGGTTTCTTCTGTCGCAATATGCTTACTCTTCATTCCAAGCACTAAGAAACTCTATTTGATTTTGCATTTCTTCGGCTGACTTGGCAGAAATTAGACTCAAAAGGCGACGCATTTGTTCTCCCACAGAATAATTTTGCTGTCCTAAAATAATTCCTGCATGAGAGTTACCTCTTTCTAGCCAATTGGTATGGATTCTATAAAAATCCCTAGTGTTGAAACTATAAATTACCCTTTGATTCGCAAAAGCCCAAATCAGTTGCTCTTCATCACTGCGAGATAACATCCCTGTTTCCGCCACTGTAATGATAGATATCTACACCACGACTTTCTAAAGCTTGTAATAGTTTTTTGCTGCGGGAATCTTCATCTAAGTAAAGACGAATTTGGCTCATGCTATTGCCTACATTTTTAGCTTATTTAATCCTGTTAAACGCTCATATTCTGCTTTTTCAGCCGCTAAATCGGCTTCTATTTCCGCTCGATTTGCGTGATAATAAGTTAGTGCAGCATAAACTTGTGCTAAGGTGAGATGATCCAAATCGGCTGCTATTTCTTCAGCATTATTGCCTTGTTTGTATAAGGCGGCAATTCGCTGTACTGATGTGGCAGTTCCTGCTATGATAGGGATGCCATTGCGAAGGTGCGGATCGCGGATAATTAAAGTGCCAATATCAGTTAAAGTTGGCATTATGGGAATCTGGGGTTAAAGATTAGGATTTAATTATACCATAAATTTATTAAATTTTTGAGCTATACTAAACTCAGCATCCTCAATCCGTTAACAGTTATGGTACAACAATTACCCGCTGAAACTGTAGCAGAAATCATCTATCCAGACTGCGACGGTGAACCAATGGCAGACAATACTAAACAATTTCGCTGGATTGTTACCATTAAAGAAAATTTAGAAATTTTGTTTGCTAATAATCCAGATGTTTTTGTTGCAGGTGATTTACTCTGGTATCCCGTTGAGGGAAATAATAAGATTCGCCTAGCTCCCGATGCAATGGTAGTTTTTGGTAGACCAAAAGGTGACAGAGGTTCCTATAGACAATGGGAAGAAGATAACATAGTACCCCAAGTTGTTTTTGAAATTCTCTCACCGGGAAATCGAGCCGGGAAAATGATGGATAAACTTTTGTTTTATCAACGGTATGGAGTTAGAGAATATTACATTTATGACCCGGATGATATAGAATTAGTTGGATCGATCCGTTCTGGAGATTGGTTAGAGAGTATTCCAGAGATGAATGGTTGGGTGAGTCCGCTGTTAGGAATCCGTTTTCAACTGACAGAAAATAACTTGGAAATTTATCGACCAGATGGCCAAAAGTTCCTCACTTCTGTAGAATTGGATGGACTTCGAGAACAGGAAAGGCAAGAGAAAGAATTTGCTCAAGCTCAAACTGAATTAGAACGGCAACGAGCAGAGGAAGCTATTGCTCAACACGAACAAGAACGACAGCGTTATCAAGCTTTACTCGAACAATTACGCCAGGGAGGGATAGACCCTGAAAGCCTCCCTAAACCGAAAAGTTAATAAATAACTGCACGTTTGGTTATAACGAAGTATTTAGTAAAAAATCCGGTTTTTGAACCCCCATTAACAGTAATCAATCTTCCCTAAGTGTTCTACAAGATTAAGAAGCAGGAGGATTTGCTATGTCAATCACTGTCCAAGAAGTTTACGATCGCGTTCTTTCTACCCTTTCGCCAACCGAGAGATTACGCTTGGCAACTCTTATTCTCAACGATTTGGTGCAGCAAAATCTATCTATCGTCGATGAAAGTGAGACTTGGAATGAAGAAGATAAACTTGATGTCACCACATTTTCTTTGCAGTACGCTAGCGCCCTTTTTCCTGAAAACGAGGAGATGTAATAGTGTCTTTTAATCCTGGTGATGTGGTGACAGTAGATTTTCCTGGTGTCACTGGCATTAAACGTCGTCCGGCGGTAATTCTATCATCAGTTATATATAAATCAGTTAAAGTTGGCATGGATTAATTTGGGGTTAAATGTTATAATTTAATTTTAGCATAAATTACTTTGCAGTTAGCTAACGGCTAGGAGGTTTTATTTTATGCAATCGCTCAATTTTGCAGATATCCAACCTTTTGTAGATAATCCCGAACAGTTAATCACTCAACCTATAAGTTTTCAAATATCAGTTGCTAATTATCTCTTAACGCCGCGCAACTTGTTAGAAGTGCTGGTAAATAGTTCAAATTGCCAAGTAGCGGAAGCTGCAAGACTCCATGTAAATTGGGGAGGAGAAATAGTAGAAAATTGGGAAGATGTGGCAGATGCAGTGTTGCGAAATGCTCAACTAGAACAAAATGATAGACTCGCAGTAGAATTGCTTAAATTTGCTCCGGTTCCCGACTATTTTCTAAGCGAATGGGTTCCGGCAAATCCCCTCTTGGAAGGACTTCGCAACCCCTATTTACCTACTCGGTTTCGCATCAAAATATTGGAGCGTTTGGCGAGAGAACCTTCACTAGAACCGCGTCTTCAGATGGCAGAATTGGCGGATGCACCTTTAGCAATTTTAGAGCAATTAGCGGGCGATTTGGAGTTACCAATTCGCCGAGCAGTTCAGTATAATCCCAATTGTCCGACAGAGTTAATTCTGCGTGTGGAAAGTCAGCACAATGCTGCTCAAGATTGGAATACAGAGCCGCAACAGTTGGCGATTTTAGGAGAGAGTAGTTGGTCTTGGGTGCGTTTAACAGTTGCTCAAAATCCTCATACGCCGCCAGAAGTATTGGTGAAGTTGGCGGGTGATACTGATGAGAAAATTCAATTAGCAGTAGCTCGTAACCCTGCATCGCCAGAAGGCGCGATCGTTATGCTGGCTAATCATTCCGAAAACTCGGTTCGGGATGCTGTGGCGAAACATCCTAACGCTTCCGAAGCAACTTTGCTGCAATTACTTCCTAACTACCGCAATGTTATTATCAACAGAAATAACCTACCTATCAGCGTTTTAGAACAATTAGCTGGCGATCGCAACCTGCACTACTCGCTGCTTAAACAGCCAAACCTACCAGGAACGATCTTGGCACAAATGCTTGATAGCTCATCTGAATCTAATCGTGCGAAAATTGCCGAACATCCGCAAGTTTTAGCGAGTACCTTAGAGCAATTGGCACGAGATGCCGATCCTAAAGTGCGGTTGGCGGTAGCACAAAATCTCAATACACCTGATGCTTTGCGATCGCAGCTTTTACAGCAGTTGGCAACTGAGTCTGACGAGAAGATTCGCGTCGCGATCGCCGCACACCCAAGTACCCCTATTCCCATTTTAGAATTTGTGACTTCTACCATCTACGGCGGCGATATATGGGAAAGACTCCATCAATACATTTCCTACGAACCCCAAATGCGAGGAATCCGCCCCCTGCTTAACATTGGATCGCCATCTCAGTTATTGTTTTGGCTAAATCAAAAAGATCCCAGCTTATGCGAACCAATTTTGCAACAGTGGGAAAAAATCCTTCCCATTCTAAGCCAACGGAAACTTCAGGAGTTGCATAGAGTGTCAGCAGCTATGATTGGGATGTCCGGCGACGTAGAAATAGCGACAGAGGTAAATTCAATCCTCCGACAGCGGCTCGATCTACTCCCTCTTTACGGTTTGCTGATGACGCTATCTTGGCGCAATAATCGGAGAGACCGTTCTCTTTTAGTCGCTCTTGCAGGTAATCCCAATACTCCGCCAAGCGCACTAGCAAAATTGCAGCAAATAGATCCTCAAGCGGAGTCCGGGAATTGGAGGGTGCGCGTAGCTTTAGGGTATAACCCCGCGATTTCAGAAGCACAGCGAATCGAATATTTGCAACAGGCGATCGCTTCTGGTTGGCGCGATATCAGGGAAGCGATCGCCAAAAATCCCAATACCCCCGTATTTATTCTCGAACAACTTGCCCAGCAGGGTACAGGTATGGTACAGGCGATCGCAGCTAATCCCAATGCTCCCGTCAGTATATTGAGACAAGCAGCCCAACAGGACAACCCTTACACTCTGGAACTGTTGGCAAAAAATCCCAGTACGCCGATAGATATCTTAGAAGAACTTGGTCTTAAAAAGGGAAAAAACGGCGTTCAAGAGGAAGCTTTCAAAAATCCAAATCTAGATCCGCTAATCGTCGATCGGATTGAGTTAGAGTCGCAAGCAGCAGAAGAAATAGCCAAAGCTAATGAATTATTCGCCAGTCGGCTACACAGTCCCTACGCGATCGCACAGGTACTCAGGAACGGCGATCTAGCTTCCCGCATGAAAATTGCCCGCGATTATAGAACGCCCGTTAATATCCTAGAGCAGCTAACCAGAGATGCTGATGAAAGCGTCCGGGAATGTTTGGCAGCAAATCCCAACTTACCCTTGACAAGTCGCCTAGAATTAACCCGCGATCCGAGTTTTAAAGTCCGCAGTGCCCTGGCAAGGAAGCAATTCAACAGACCAACCCCTGTTGAAGTTTTAGAACAGCTAGCCAATGATGAGTCAGAAGGTGTTAGAGCATTGGTTGCTGAAAACCCAGAAACTCCCGCAGAAATTTTAGTGCAATTGGCGAATAATTCCAACCGCGAAATCAAGAATAAAGTAGTCGCTAACCGTAATACGCCTGTGGAGATTTTGGAGCGATTGGGGTTGCAAGAAGGGATTTTTAATGCCTCTAACCCCAATACTCCCGGCAGCGTTCTAGCAGAGGCCGCGAGTCGCGGCCAATCTAATCCCAAAGTGCTAGCCGATTTGCTGAAACATCCGGTTGAAGGTTCCCAAATGCCTGCCAGCACCTTAGCACGATTAGCCAATCACAGCCCTAATTCCATTCGCTATCTAGTGGCACAGCATCGCAATACCCCGCCAATAGTTCTAGAACAATTAGCTAGCAATTCTGACTTGGCTACTATCCGTATAGTAGCGAGCAAGGCAAATACTCCTGCAAGCGTTTTAGAGCGACTAGCTGAGCATCAAGACTATACCGTTCGCTACAACGTTGCCCTCAATCCCAATACCCCTGATACTGCCTTAGAATTGCTGGCTAGATTTAACCACAGTGAAGCCAATGCTCCCTCAGATACAAAGAATGCCTTAAAAACAATGATGGCGGGTGCTGACAAAAATCAAATTCGGATATTTATCGCCAGCAATCCCCGCACTCCTTTAGCGGCTTTAGAAATGCTTGCTAACAGGGAATTTCTCAGAGAGGAGAGTGCAACTCCCTCGACTGACCATTCAATGTTTTTTCCCAGAAGAACTGATGAGGAGGTACTGGAAGCTTTGACCAGGAATCCTAATCTAACTCCTGAGCTTTTGGAACGCCTAGCTAGAGATCCGAGTCCCAATGTCCGCAGTAAACTGATTCATAATCCCAACATTACTCTGGAACTTTGGGCGCTGTTAGCTAGGGATGAAGATGTTGCTGTGCGGCTGGAACTAGCAGAGCGATCGCACTGCCCCATTACAATTTTGGAAGCATTAGCCAGCGATGAAAATAAGGACGTTCGCCAGAAAGTAGCCGCCAATCGCAACACGCCAGCGCCAGCATTAGAAATCTTGGCAACTGACGCAGATGCTGCGGTTCGTACCGCTGTCGCCGCCAATCGCAACACACCTGTGCCAGCTTTGGAACAATTGGCCCAAGATCGAAGAGTCGAAGTTCGCCTCGCCGTATCTCGAAATCCCAATAAGCCTGCATCTGTGGGAGAATCGCTCAGGGAATTGCAGCCACCGACTCGCCAGGTTAGCCCCACCCTGCGCGGACTCAGCCGCATATACAATCCCAATACTGACGATCTCCCGTCACTGCTTTCTGAATACGTCCAATCTTCCAGGCCCTTTGTCAGGTTTGTAGCATTAATGCACCCCCTGACTCCTGCTGAGGCGCTGCGTCAGGGTTCCGAGTCGGCATCTTGGCTAGAGCGGTATGCTGTTGCTAACAATCCAGCTACTCCGCCAGAGATTCGTCAGCTACTCGCTGAAGATAGCAACCGCATTGTCCGAGCTACGGGTAAAGCTTATCTCTGAATATTAATTAGTTTGGAATTTTGTCAACATGAAATTGGAAACTGAACAACTACTAGGCACTTTAGAGGTTTTATGCAAATATATCAACAGCGAATTGTTTTGCGAAATTGAAGAAAATACCGATGAATATCCCACCCGCGCTTTCTTTTGGGAAAATGAGGAACAAGCCGAATTTAATGTGTTTAATCTGACAATTGCTAATGGCTTATCCCGACTTACTGATGTAGAATTAGCAATAGAAAGTTGGCAAGCTACAGAGCGCAGAGGAAAAGCATTTAAGAACAGCATTTACTCGCCAGATTGGGAAGAAAGCGATAATATATTGGATGCTGAGACAGAAGCGGAGAGAGCAGAAAAGTATCAATCTCTCTGGCAATTACTCAATTCAAATTTAAGAGATATTCAAGCTTTTAATCTCAGCGCTCACCACCGATATTTAAACTTTTGCGTTATTATTGGCAAAACAGAGGACGGTGACTGGATCTGTTTAACTCCCACTATGGCTAACCAATTTAACTTTCGCGATGTCCGCGCTCCTAATTACAATGAGGCGCAAACGCTATGCGATCGCTCTCTAGGAGAAACTACTTTAGCATTAGCTACTCAAGTTCAAAGAATTCTTGCTCAATTAACTCCAATCAGTATTCATGGATACGACGGCGGTGGCTACAAATATACTTATGAACATAAAATTGTCTGTGCGGCTGGCACTACAAAAGCTCTAGCTTTTGAAAAAGCTTTACAGGTAGCAAAAATGCTAATAGTTACAACTTCCAATCTTGATTATTATATACCAAATACATCAGAAAAACAGAGGCTAATCGACTTTATAAATTTAAAATTACGCCATCTCAAATTTTATACACTTTGTTTTTGGGATATGGGTTACATTTACAAAATTGGTCAAGCTGCAACAGGAGAGTGGCTGGGTATCAATGCGATCTCTGATTTTGAATACAGGGGATAGAGACATTGTGTTAACTATGGGTAAAACCGATCGCTGAATATTAATTAGCTTAGAATTTTTTGTCAATATGAAATTGGAAACAGAACAGCTACTCGCCACTTTAGAAGTTCTCAGCTACTATCCCGATAGCGCTTTCTTTTGGGACACTGAGGAACAAGGCAAATTTAATGTGTTAAATTTGATGAGTGTTAATGGCTTCGCCCGACTCACTGATGTAGAATTAGCAATAGAAAGTTGGCAAGTTACAGAGCGCCGAGGAACGGCTAGCAAGGAAGATTTTTATGCACCAGAAAGAGAAAAACGCGATAATATTTTAGATGCCGATACAGAAGCAGAGAGAGCAGAAAAGTATCAATCTCTCTGGCAATTGCTCAAGTCAAATTTAAGGGATATTCAGGCTATTAATATTAGCACTCACCACCAATTACCTGAGTGTTTAAGATTGAGTCATCCCTACTTTAATTTTTGCGTTGTTATTGGTCAAACAGATGACGATGAATGGATTTGTTTATCTCCAACTATTCCCGACCAAGTTGGCTTTCCTAATGCCAGTAGTGATTTTATTTCCGGTGACGCGCAAATTCTGTGCGATCGCTCTTTAGGAAAAAATACTTTAGCACTAGCCTCTCAAATTCAAACAGTTCTTGCTGAATTGACTCCGATCGGCATTTATGGATACTATCACGGCGGCTATAACTATACTTATGAATATAAAATTGTCGGTGCAGCTTCGGCTACAAAAGCTAAAGCTTTTGAGCAAGCTTTACAGGCGGCGGAAATGCTGAGAGTTACAACTTTAAATTCTGTTGATACCATAAATCTGACGAGTAAAAATGAGAAGCTGTTTGAGTTTCTAAATTCAAAATTACGCGGTATCAAAGCTTATCATCTTTCCTTTTGGGATATCGGTTACATTTACAAAATTGGTGAAGCTACAACAGGAGACTGGTTGGGGATCAATGCGATCGCAGAGTTTGAATACAATCCCTAGAGACAGGCTAGATGAAAATGAGACTTCGACTGAACACAATCAACTTGATGTAACGACATTTTCTTTGCAGTCCGCCGTCATTTTTCCTGCAAACGATGAGATATAATAGCGTCTTTCTCGCCTTTCGATCGCTCCCATTAAAAAGAGAACATATCACTACAATAGCGATATGCCCAAAAGCGCGATCGCGCTCTAAATCTTAATTTTGATGGGGGTGGAGGGACTTGAACCCACACGACCGTTTCGGGTCAACGGATTTTAAGTCCGTAGCGTCTACCATTCCGCCACACCCCCTTTTGTGAAGCTGCTATGGGATTAATCCATTTGCAACCACAGTCTTTCATTCTACAGCCAAACACTAAAATTACGCAAGGCCTAATCTAAAATTTCCTAAAAGTGACACTGCATCCCCCCAAGCAGTACAATAATCATTCAGCATCAAGGATTAGCGATCGCGCCTATCCCGTTACCGGGTGTCAATATCCCCTAAAATCAACATCATGTATATTACCCTACTGCTGTACGCCGCCCTCGCGGGAGCCTATCTCCTAGTAGTACCCGCCCTCACCTACGCCTACCTCAATAATCGCTGGTACGTCGCTAGTTCCCTAGAGCGCGGCTTCATGTACTTTATGCTATCCTTCTTCTTCCCAGGAATGTTACTCCTGGCCCCATTCTTGAACTTTCGCCCCAAACGGCGGCAAATTGAAGCTTAAATGCGACGTATAGACGTAATTGCAATCAGTCTCGGCATTTTCGCAGCAGGGGGAGTAGCCTACCTGCTGCTACAATTCGCCGGCCTCGACAGCCTCAACGCAGGTATCTGGAGTCAAGTCTTTTTAGTTGGCGGCTTAATTGGTTGGCTACTCACCTATTTATTCCGAGCACTAACTCAAAATATGACTTACAGCCAACAACTAAAAGACTACGAAGAAGCAGTCTTACAGAAGCGGTTAGAAGAACTTACGCCCGAAGAATTAGCCAAAATTCAAGCAGAAATTGAGCAAGAACGTAATAGTTAGTGGTTAGTTGTTAGTGGTTAGTTGCCCTTCTAGTTAATTTCTGATTTTTAGAAGATTATCCTTAATGTGTCATTTTCAGTGTACTACTATATCATTTTCAGCATACTACTATGCCATTGCCAAGGTATTACAATGTCATTGCGAGCGAAGCGAAGCAATCACAAAGTCTTGGGATTGCTTCGCTTCGCTCGCAATGACAATTAACAACTAACAACCAACAACCAACAACCAACAACTAACAACTAACAACTAACAACTAACAACTAACAACTAACAAATGACAATTTCCCAATGTTTTAAAGACCTTCGCAGTCAAGGCAAATGTGCTTTAATTCCATTCATCACCGCCGGCGACCCAGACTTAGAAACTACTGCTAAAGCACTGCAAATCTTAGATGAAAACGGTGCAGATATAATTGAACTCGGAGTTCCCTACTCAGATCCCCTAGCTGATGGTCCCGTAATTCAAGCGGCCGCTACTCGCGCTTTAGAACGGGGAACTAAGCTAGACTCCGTATTAGCGATGGTCGAAAAAGTTTCGCCGAAACTGCGATCGCCAATTATTCTCTTCACGTACTATAACCCGATTTTATACCGAGGGATAGATACATTTTTGCAGCAAGTTAAAAAGGCTGGAGTTCAGGGGTTAGTTGTCCCTGACTTACCATTGGAAGAAGCCGAAAGTTTGTTAACACCTGCTAGTAAAATGGGCATTGAAGTGGTTTTATTAGTTGCCCCAACCAGTCCCAAAGACCGAATCAAAGCGATCGCGCAGCAATCTCAAGGATTCATTTACCTAGTTAGCGTTACAGGCGTTACCGGCGTGCGTTCCGGGTTAGAGGGACGAGTACAAGACTTACTGCAAGAGCTCCGTAGCGTCACTGATAAACCCATTGGCATTGGTTTTGGCATTTCCGCACCGGAACACGCGCAGCAAGTGCAACAATGGGGAGCAGATGCGGCAATTGTGGGTAGTGCCTTTGTCAAGCGTTTAGCTGATGGTACACCGGAACAGGGATTAGATGCGATCGCGCATTTCTGCCAGAGTCTCAAAGCAGCAATTACAAATAATTAGACCCAGTGTAAAATTTGTCTGCCATTAGATAGATGTCTTCGATCGCGATCGCCCATCAAGATCGCGATCGAAGACATTGTTTTACTTGCAAGGATTAATCCTTCATCCTTCTTCCTTCTTCCTTCATCCTTCTACTTAATAACTACGTAATCAGTAGGTAAGACCTAAGAATGTAACTTGAGACAGATGAAGAATTTATCATTTTATTTGTAGGCTGTAAAAGTGCTCAAATCTCTGGTTTAGCAATGCTAAGTATCCAGAAATTCCCCTAGAAATTCAAAGGGAAATTGAGCGTTTTACAAAAAAATGGAGAATTGTTATGAACAGATTAATAGCGACCATCAAAAAGATTCGAGTCGTACAAATTTTTACCGCTTTTATGGCTGGAATTCTAATGTTAGTCAGCACTGCCTGTAATAGTCCTGACGTATTAGCAAAAACTGCCGATCAAGTGAGAGAAGAAGTTCCTTCTGAGGCGGTAACATCTAAAGTCAAAGAGGGAATGAACGGCTATAAAGATACTGACCCCAGAGATAAAGGAAATGTTTCCGCCGCAGAAGCCAAAGCTCAGATGCTCAAAGATGCTGCTGAACGTCGTATCAGTACCAAATCTAGTAACAATGTACCTGAAAATATTCGGCGTGTAGGCGATGAAGGCCAAGATAAGCTGGATGAAATTGGTCAAAAGCTGGATGAAAATAAGGACGCTTTCGGACGCAAAGCTAAGGAGTTTGCGGACAATACTAAGCAAGGAATGGAGAATATTAAGGACAATACTCGCCGGGGTATAGAGGGAGCAAAAGATATCGCTAATGAAGCGACTAGCGGCTCAAAAGATAAGGTTGATGAAGGCGCTAACACCCTTAAATCTAAAGTCAGTCAAGGCGTAGACAATGTTAAACGCGCAGCCGATAGAGCTACTAACTAAGTAGTGGGAGAAGTGGGTGCTGCTTCCCAAGAATATTGACGGCAAAGAGAAAATAGTTGCAGCGCCCACTTGAGTGGGCTTTTTGATGGTTAATCGTGTTGAAAGTGCCAGTGCGAAACTGCTAGGCGATGAACTTCTCGCCAACTAATATGATGAAGTTTTGCTAGTTTGGCACAATCTTCATATTCTGGCTGCACGTTAGTAATACGATCGCCATCTTTGGCAACTTTTACCCGCACTTCCCCCCACTCTGTCTGTACTTTTTGAATTTCTCGCTGTAAAATTGTTCTCAGTTGAGTTGAGCGGCGAATGCCTAAAGTTGTAGTTTCGCGAAAAATAACGGTTTCGCAATTTTGCTGAGATTCAGGGTGGCAAATCGCAGTCAGCAGTACGCCCAAACGAGATTTTTTCATCACAATTGGCTGAGTAAAGACATCGACAGCGCCAACGGCAAATAAAGCATCAAAGATATATGCGATCGCTTGCGGGCTAAGATCGTCAATTTGGGTTTCCAGCACACAAATAACTTCTTGGGAATTAGCTAAATTTCCTCTTCCTTCTACCTTCTTCCTTCTTCCCTCTTCCTTCTTCCTTCTTCCCTCTTCCTTCTTCCTTTTTCCTTCTGTCTTCTCTCCTATCCACAACCGCAAAATATTAGGAATCGGCAATTGGCGGGAACCCGCACCTAAACCAATTTGGTGCAGATTCATTGACGGCGGCGGGCCAAAACTTTTACAGAGAGTAACTGCGATCGCGCTTCCCGTCGGCGTGCATAACTCGCGATCGATTTCATTACTGTAAACTGGTACTTGCCGCATTTCCCACAACTTCAAAACCGCAGGTGTAGGTACTGCTAAGCGCCCGTGTGCGGCCCAGACTGTACCCCCACCAGTAGGCAAAGCGGAACAGTATAATTCGTCAATATCTAACCAGTCTAACCCCAAACAAGTACCCACAATATCAACGATCGCATCAGTTGCTCCCACTTCGTGAAAATGCACCTCTTCTGGGGCGATACCATGTACAGCACCTTCCGCCTCTGCAAGTTTCCGAAATACTGCTAAACTCCAAATTTCCGCACGTTTTGGCAACCCTGCACCTGCGATCGTTTGCTCAATTTCGGGCAAATGGCGGTGTTGAGTGTGGGGGGTGGGTGACTCGGATTCGGTATGATGGTGGGAATGAGCCTCGTGACGATCGCGATCGTGGTGATGGTGGTGGTGCTCGTGACGTGAAAAAGTTGGCGCTTCTGTTTCGGAAGGATCTAATGCTGAGTCAGAATTAGGGTTTTCCCCTGCAACTTTGGAAGTTTCCGAAGATAAGCTTAAATCAACATAAACTTTAGTTGCCTGTTGGGTATTGCGGTGAACTCTTTCTACTCTTAAGTTATATTCCTGGGAGATCCCTAGTAAATTGAGTTTGGCAATCAGGTATTCTATAGGAACACCTGCATGGACAAGAGCACCCAGGCACATATCACCCGCGATGCCAGTTGGACATTCAAAATATGCTATTTTGTTCATGGTTAGTTGTTAATTGTTGGTGGTTAGTGGTTAGTGGTTAGTAGTTGGTTGTTAGTTGTTAGTTGTTAGTTGTTAGTTAGTCTTTGTGGTTTGGATCGGATAATAACTAATAATTAACCATTGATGCTAATTCTGCTGAATAAATCTGCATAGAACTGACTTACACCTCTGATAGTAACCGCCAAGGCAATTAGATAAATATCCGTAACGCCGCCTTCTTAGGTGGTATGTTACCACCTAAGAAGGCGGCGTTACCTGAGTCTCAAAGTATAGCAACCTTCTTGGCAGTTAGGACAGGAGCGATTGCTGGAAACCTTGATTCTATTCATTCTTCCTGAGCATCGTAGTCCTGAGCATCCTAGTTCCTAGCTATAATAGAGATTGCTCTATCCGTCTTGGCCAGTGCTATATCCTGCTAAATTTGATGTGGACTAAAACCCATAAAAATGTTATCACAACAACCAACAAATAACAACTAACAAATAACAACTAACAAACAACAAATCAAATAATGGCTGAGATTTATCAAGTACATCCAGAAACACCGCAAAAAGAGAAGATCGAGAAGATTAAAAAATCCTTGCAAGCCGGGGCGATCATGCTTTATCCTACTGATACAGTCTACGCGATCGGCTGCGATCTTAATGTTAAGTCCGCAGTGGAACGGGTAAGGCAGATCAAGCATTTATCTAATGATAAACCTTTGACATTCCTATGTCCTTCTCTGTCGAATATCGCTCAATATGCTGTCGTTAGCGATTCTGGATACCGCATGATTAAGCGGTTAATTCCAGGGCCCTATACCTTCCTATTGCCAGCAACTAAGTTAGTGCCTCGATTGGTGATGGAGCCTAAGCGCAAAACTACAGGTATTCGCGTCCCCGATCAAAAATTTTGCTTAGCACTGTTAGAGGCTTTAGGAAATCCGATTATTTCTACTTCTGCTCATATTACTAATGATGATGAGGGAAAAGCACCCGCAGCAGCATTAGCAACTGAAGAAAACTTTGGCAAGGCGGAATTATTTGATTCTCTGGAAAAGTTGGTGGATATAATTGTTGATGATACCTCGGAAACAGGATATCAGGTTTCTACGATTCTAGATCTAACACAAGATAAACCTAGTATTGTCAGGCGCGGACTGGGATGGGAGGCGGTAGCTAATTGGGCGGAGGAATAGGTAGCGATCTGGTCTAGTATTGAAAACAAGTTAGAGTGGGAAATTCTATCAGAATTTCCCACTTGAATTGTTAACGCTCTACTTTCACACCTTTCCAAAAGGCGATATAGCCGGTAATATTTTTAGCTGCTTCTTTTGGGGTGGGATAGTACCAAGCAGCGTCTTTGTTGACTTCGCCATTGACTTCGATGCTGTAGTAACTCGCTACTCCTTTCCAACCGCAGGTAGTGTGGGTGCTACTTTCTTTGAAATATTCGCGGTTTATGGTATCGGGGGGGAAGTAATAGTTATTTTCTACAACTTCGCAAGCGTCGCTTTCGGCTAAGACTGCTCCGTTCCAAGTAGCTTTTGGCATGGGTTACTCCAGTTAATTATCTTAGATTTTAGATTATTAGGGCTGTTTGTGCTCTTTTAAGCATAAAATAATGAGGAAGTCAACGACAACTATTGTAAATGTCAGCGCTACTACCGCCAACTTTTACCCAACCGCGATCGCTGGAACAGGCACTTAAACATTTTTTTGGGTACGACTCTTTTCGTCCTGGACAGCGGGAAATTGTCGAAGCAGCTCTCTCTAAGCGGGATATGCTGATTGTGATGCCGACTGGCGGCGGTAAGTCGCTGTGCTTTCAATTACCGGCACTGTTAAAACCAGGCTTGACTGTGGTGGTGTCGCCTTTAATTGCCCTGATGCAAGACCAGGTAGAATCGCTGAGGGATAATGGGATTGGGGCAACTTTTCTCAATAGCACTCTTTCTTTGATGGAGACGCGATCGCGAGAAACTGCGATTCTAGATGGTAAAATTAAACTGCTTTATGTTGCCCCCGAACGTTTGCTCAGCGAGCGTTTTTTGCCATTTCTAGACCAGGTAGCCGCGAGTTTGGGGATTTCGGCGTTTGCGATCGATGAGGCTCACTGCGTCTCGGAATGGGGTCACGACTTCCGGCCAGATTATCGGCAAATATTGCAGGTGCGCGATCGCTATCCCCATATTCCGATTATGGCACTAACTGCTACTGCGACCGATCGCGTCCGCCTTGATATTATGCAGCAGTTAGCTCTTAGAGAACCTTATATCCACGTTGCCAGTTTCAACCGCCCCAATTTATATTACGAAGTTCGAGCCAAAACTAAGCACAGTTTTGCTGAATTATTACAGATAATTGACAAAAATGGCGGCTCAGGGATTATCTACTGCCTCAGCCGCAAAAATGTTGATGAACTTGCCTATAAACTTCAGCAAGTTGGGATTTCTGCTCTACCTTACCATGCAGGCTTAAACGATAGCGATCGCACCAGTAATCAAACCCGCTTCATCCGCGATGACGTGCAAATTATGGTAGCGACAGTTGCCTTTGGCATGGGTATTAATAAACCTGACGTGCGTTTTGTTGTTCATTACAATTTGCCGCGCAATTTAGAAGGATATTATCAAGAATCAGGACGCGCTGGCAGAGATGGAGAACCGGCCCAATGTATTTTATTTCTCGGTTATGGCGATCGCAAAACTATAGAATATTTAATCGAACAAAAACCAGATCCTCAAGAACAAAGAATTGCCACGCAACAGTTCCGAAGAGTTATAGATTACGCTGAAGCTTCCGACTGTCGCCGCACCATTCAATTAAGTTATTTTGGAGAAGCATTTCCGGGAAATTGCAGCCAATGCGATAACTGCCGCAATCAAAAACCCTTAGAAGACTGGACTATTGAGGCGATGAAATTCCTTTCTGGCGTAGCCAGATGCAAAGAAAGATTTGGCATGAATCATATTATTGAGGTGCTGCGAGGTTCTAAAAGTCAAAAGGTTTTACAATACGGACATGACAAACTTTCTACCTATGGAATCGGGAAAGAAAAAAGCGCTGAAGATTGGAAAATGTTAGCGCGATCTCTGCTGCATCAAGGTTTACTAGATGAAACAACAGACGGCTATCCTGTATTAAAATTAAATGCTAGAAGTTGGGAAGTAATGAAACGTCAGCGGACTGTGGAAATCGCCGTTGTTCGCAAACAAGAAGTGCAGGGAGTTCAACGCTATTCAGCAGCAGAAGGAGAGATATTATTTGGAGTATTGCGTAAACTTAGAAAACAAATCGCCGACGAGCAATTTGTACCGCCTTATGTGGTATTTCCTGATTCTAGTTTACGCGCAATGGCAGAACAACGCCCCCAAACTTTAAATGAATTTGCAAAAATTTCTGGGGTAGGAACACGCAAGCGAGATAAGTATGGCAAACAGTTTATTGAGGCAATTCGAGAGTATTGTGAAGAACAAGGAATACCAACGGTATCAACACCTTTAACTGGTTCAAATATTCCCAATCAACCCTCTCATACTCAGATGCTAACCTTACAATTACATCAGCAAGGTTTAACTGTGGACGTAATCGCTGAGGTTCGCGATATTCGTGCTACCAGAGTTGTGACTCATTTAGCTGAATTAATCGAAATGAATCAAGAAGTTGATATAAATCAGTTGGTAGATTTGGAGAGTCAGCAAGCTATTATTACAGCAATTGAGTTAGTAGGCGATCGTTCTTTAACACCTATTTATCAACTTTTAGGTGAGAAGTATACTTATGATGAAATTAAGTTAGTGCGGGCCTGGTTGCGGCGAAATAATCCATAAATGTAAGGTCGTCGTCGCAACAGCATTACAAAGAGTATTTGAATAGTATTATCTTTAATAGGAGAGGAATATGAGAATTAAAAAAGTATCATTTTGTAACCATGAATTAGATTGGCAATTTGAACCCATTTATTTTTCTAATCTTGCTTTGCTAGTTGGTGTCTCAGGAGTTGGTAAAACTCAAATACTTAAAGGGATTTCCAGTTTAAAGGAGATAGCTAATGGTAAGTCTTTAAATGGATTAGCCTGGGATATTACATTTTTAACAAAAAATGAGGTTGAGTACCAATGGATAGGAGAATTTGAAACTCAAAAACAACCTGGTCTAATTTCTGAAGATGAAGATGACAACGCTAGATTCAAAATTTTACATGAAAAATTATGGAGAAATGGTAATCTCATTATAGAAAGAAGCCCTAATGAGATTCAATTCCAAGGAAAAATCACACCAAAGCTATCACCATTTCAAAGCATAGTTTATATATTAAACCAAGAAGACGACATTGCCCCAGTTCAAGAGGGTTTTAAGAAAATCGTAAACAGTGAACATTCTAGGTCAATCAATGCTGTTTATGGCATACCTCATAGGGTACTAGCGGAACTAACTAGAGAAAATTTATCGTTAGATACTATTAAAGAATTTAATATGCCAATCGCCCTAAAATTGGCTTTAGTTTCTCAGCAATATGCAGATATTTTTAATAACATCAAAACTAGCTTTATAGAAATATTTACTCAAGTAGAAGATATTAAAATAGAGGCAATAGAAGATAAAAATAGTCCACTTTTCCCAGACTTTCCTGTTCAAATTAAAGAAAAAGGAGTTAATAAGTGGATATTGCAAAATAACATTTCTTCAGGGATGTTAAAAACACTCATTCATATTAGTGAACTTTACTTAGCGCCTGAAGGAACTGTAATTCTTATCGATGAGTTTGAAAATAGTTTAGGTGTTAACTGTATTCATGTTGTCACTACTTCATTACTAAAAAACGAAAGTCTGCAATTCATTCTCACGAGTCATCACCCATATATTATCAATAACATTGCAATGGAATACTGGAAAATAGTAACTCGCCGAGGTGGCGTAGTAACGGTAAGAGATGCCAAAGATTTTAATTTGGGAAAATCTAGACATCAGGCATTTCTGCAATTGATTAATCTAGAAGAATATAGCGAAGGAATAAAAGTTTAATGAATTTGTATTTTCTTGTGGAAGGAGCAACAACTGAGAAAAAAGTTTATCCAGCTTGGCTGGCTCATCTTTTACCAGAACTACAACGAGTCCAAAGTTACGATCTGGTGAACGAAAAAAATTATTACCTGATTAGCGGAGAAGGGTATCCTTCAATATATAATTTTATTGGAAATTCAATTGAAGACATCAACGCTAGTGGAAAGTATAATTATTTTGTAGTTTGTCTAGATGCAGAGGAAAATACTGTCACAGAGCTTAAAACTGAAATTTATGATTTTTTAAGTACGCAACAATTAATATTAAACAATACAAAATTTGTTCTGATTATTCAAAATCGCTGTTTGGAAACGTGGCTACTAGGTAATCGAAAGATTTACTCAAAACAGCCTCAAAGCCAACCATTATTAGATTATACTAAATATTATAATGTTTCAGCGCACGATCCAGAAATGATGGGAAAATATAAGGATTTTAATACCCATGCTCAGTTTCACGAGTCTTATTTAAAAGCATTATTTGAAGCTAAAAATGAAAAAAAATCATATACAAAACAAAGACCGGGGGATGTATTAAAGCCATTTTATTTAGATCAATTAGTGGCCAGAATTCAACAGGAGCCTCAACATTTGACTAGCTTCAGGTATTTTATCGATTTTTGTAATACAATTAGATCGCAATTACAAAACTAATTAAACTTTTAATTACCTATGACTAACCCCACAGCAACTTTACTAATTTCTTGTCCAGATAGACGCGGACTTGTTGCTAAATTTGCCAACTTCATCTATGGACATAATGGGAATATTATCCACGCCGATCAGCACACTGACTTTGCGGCTGGACTGTTCCTTACTAGGATAGAATGGCAATTAGAAGGATTTGATTTATCCAGAGAAGAAATAGCACCCGCTTTCAGTGCGATCGCGCAACCCCTCGAAGCTAACTGGCAACTACACTTTTCCGATACAATACGGCGAATGGCTATTTGGGTAAGCCGCCAAGACCATTGTTTGTTAGATTTGATTTGGCGACAACAATCTCAAGAACTTTTAGCCGAAATTCCTTTAATTATCAGTAACCATCCCAACTTAAAGCCAATTGCCGATCGGTGTGGTGCAGATTTCTACCATATTCCGATTAGCAAAGATAGCAAATCAGAGCAGGAAGCCCAACATTTAAAACTATTAAATCAGTATAACATAGATTTAGTTGTACTAGCTAAATATATGCAGATTTTGAGTGCTGAATTTATTGCGAATTTCCCCCAAATTATCAACATTCATCACTCATTTTTGCCCGCTTTCGTGGGTGCAAAACCTTACGAACGCGCCTATGAACGAGGAGTAAAGATTATCGGCGCAACTGCACATTATGTGACATCAGACTTAGATGCAGGGCCGATTATAGAGCAAGATGTCGAACGAGTTAGTCACCGAGATGAAGTCTCAGACTTAATTCGCAAAGGCAAAGATTTAGAGCGAATAGTGTTGGCAAGAGCAGTGCGATCGCACTTGCGAAACCGTGTCTTAGTTTATGGGAATAAGACAGTTGTATTTGAGTGAGCGGAGCCAATAAAATATTATAATAATAAAACTAAAGCTATTTTTCAACAGCCGGGGGTGTAAAGCGAATTTCGATACGTCTCCTAGTGGGATCGGGAGCGCGATCGCTTGGGGCGTATTCTCCAGTCGGTAAAAATAGTTGTGCTGCTGAATAAGCGCGGAATTTTAAACCTTGTAGTTGACCTGTTTTTTGTTGAACTGCTTGCAAATTTTTGACTACTGCTAAAGCCCGCATTAATCCCAAATCTGCATTAGAACCTGCTTTTAAATTACTGACAGATTCATTGCCAATGGCTACATTTTCTAAAGTTTGATCGAGATTGCTAATCGGTGCTACTGTTTCTTGACCGTCAGTATGACCAATTATTTCTACAACATAGCCGGGATATTGCTTGGCAAAACTTTCAAGTTGATTGACTACATTGTTATCGATAAATAAACGCAGACCCTCTGGTAAATCCGCTCGTCCGGCTTCAAATTTAAGAGGGCGTTTTTCAGAATCTATATCGGAGTCTTTAATGATAATTAAAGGTGGAGACTGTAAACTTTCTATTTTTTGTTGAAGTCCTTTAATTTCATTTTCTTTTTCATTAAGATAATTATTTTTTAGCTGCAATTCTGATTTTGAATCATTAAGTATTTGCGTAATCTCTGCGATTTCTCTTTGAGCTTTAGCCAGTTGGTCACTTGTATTTTCTGCTGTTGATTTTAAGAAGGCAGATTTGACTAAAGCTAACAAAAGAAATAAATTGATAATCATAAAGGCGTTAGACATCAAATCTGTGAAGGCGGGCCAGATATTGAGGTCTTCATCGGAATCTGTGGAACGATCGCGGCGACGCATAATTTAAAGTTCTCAGTTGTGGTTAAGTTTTTACTTATTCATTCGGCGTATTTTCTCGTTTTTCTAACTCTTCCAATAAATTTTTATCGCTTATATGCCTATCTACGACAGGACTTTCTAAGTTCTCTTTTAATATTTCTACCAACTCAGCAAACTCATATTTTATGTCACTAAGATGGTTGACATATTCCTCAATACTTGTGGCTATCGTTTGCGATTGTAGCTTGTTATTGTCAGCTTGATTATTCATAGTTTCTGCAACCCTAACAGTCAAAGTCTCCATACTGTGATTAACCTGGTTTGTATAGTTATTAATAGTTTGTACTAAGTTTGTTAACTCAACTTGCACTTTGTCTAAACTATCTACTCTAACCACGACTCGTTTCTGTAGCTTGTCAAGCGTTGTGACAGCAGACTCAAAACTTTGAGATCCTTGCTGAAATTTGGGAATAATCTGACTAAGTGATTGCTGATTAATTTGATGTAATTCTAACACTTGTACTGAACTTTGATTAAGTCTACTAATTTCTGCTGTCATGTTTACCAACTCTTGACTAAAATCCTCAATTTGACTCAAGATATTGCCAAGAGATTGAACGCTATCAGCTAGACTTGATGAGGAATTAGAAAAATTATTTTGAACATTAGCTAAATTAGTTGTAGCTAGTGACAATTTTTGGGGAAACTCATTTTTCTCAAAGGCTTTAGATACTTCGATAAATTTCCCAGCAGCTTCTTTCAATTCATTAGCACCTCTTGAGATTGAACCAGAAGCTTCAGCTAACCCCCCGTAAACTTGTTCGGCTAAATTAGCAGCCTTAAGGTTAGCTTCAATAATTTCTTGAATCTTATCTTTGAGAGCAGATTCTACACCCTCGCGGACAGTTTGACCAAATCTAGTTAAAAAGTTGTCAAAGGTATCTGCCATCCCTTTAACTACTTTATCAAGCCGAGTTTTCCCCTGTACCGTTGGCTGATAAACATTATCTAAATAATCTTCTAAAGAGCTAATTAACTGTGACTTAGCTAAACCTGTATTCCAAATTAGATTAACCACAGTCAAAGTGGAACTAAAAAATACTGCAATTAAACTGCTAATAAAGGCAATTCCCATCCCTTTCAGGGGTACTTGCAATTCATTAAGTAATAAATTAGTATCTTTACTTTCTTGAAGGGTTTGACTCAGACTAGATAAGTTAAGGGTGATTCCTAGAAAAGTTCCTAACAAACCAAAAGATAGCAAAAGATTAGGCAAAATCCGACAAAAATAATCAACGCGATCGTAATTAAAGGATATTCCCAAAAACCTCAATTTTTGTTGACTATAAATCCCATCAATTAAAGCCGCTGAATTAACTTCTTCTAGATACTCGCTAGCAGCTTTAAATCTACTTTCCAAGTCTTCTACAATTCTCGGTTTCGAGCCTGCTTGGTTATCCTTCAGCAGCAATCTCACTTCTTTTGTCTTTTTCACTAAATTGCCATAAAGACTAATTCGTTGAATTGCAGCAAATAAAGCAGGTAAAATTACTAGCACTATGGTGGGAATAAGTAAGTATACGGGAAATAAATTTAACCATTCAAACATCAGTAAATACACTCCTATATTAATTTTTTTATAGAGCTGTGGCGGGGAAATCCCCGCCATAATCAGAATTAAATCGGATATTTTTTCAAAATATCTTCCCGTAACTTTTCATACTCCTTATCTGTAACAATCCCATCATTGACATCCTGTTTCAACCGCTCCAATTCTTGCCGTCTCTTAGTACGATTATCAACAACATCAGTAGGTTCAACAACTATTTCTGGCTGCGTAAATTGCTGATAAGCACCGATTCCGGGAGGGGAAGTATTAGGATTTAGCGAACTTTTAAATCGTTCCTCCATCTGTTTGCGAAAACGATTAATAATTCCCTCCTTAGCTGGCATTTCAGTAGTGGCTGGAACTCCAACCACTGTAGCTCTGTAAGGATAATTAGGACTATCTTCTGTCAAATTATCTACCAGATTTACAAATTGCCGCAATTTGGGTAAATAGTCTTTCTCCCAAAGAGCGGGATGTTTTTCAATCTGAGCAATTGCTCTCTCTAAAAACCCCTTTAAAGCATCAGTCATATCCCGCCGATTAGCCAACTCTTCGAGTGCTTGATTCCATACCGGGCTAATCCCAGCAGTATAATAACAGTCACGCAATTCGTCATAATACTGAAATTCTAACTGCTGAGTATCTGCATTTTTACCAATTAGATCGAAAGCCAAACAAGGATAAAAAACATCCTCTAATTCCTCGATTTTCAGAGCATCAGGTGGCATAATATCAGTGAAGGTAATTCGGTAGTCATTGTGCAGAAAAGAACTCTCCGAATTTCCTTCGCGAATGTAAGGATTTCGCATCTGTTCCAAACCACTAATTAGTCTCAGTGGAAACCCCGCATACTCAGTCACAATTAAAATTTCATCCTCAGCTTGAGTAGGTTTCAAAACACTTTCAGCAATTCCCAAATCTCGTCCAAGAGTGATTTTAAACTGCTGCACTTCCGACTCGTCAGTATCTTTAAAACCCACCAAATCGCTTCTTTTAGCAGGACTATTCCGAAAGTAAGGATCGCTCAAATTCAAACGGAGTAGGGGTTCAGCTTGCTGTTTAATTTGTCCCAAACGAGTCGAACGATCCTGAATTGAATAATTTTGGATAAAACGCTTAATCACGGATTGCACAATCTGAGTGCTGCGAGAACCAAATAACCTATCAACGGTCAAATCAATTTCTTTTTGTAGTTGTATTTGAGTTGTCTTATCCATTAAATAAGCAATCGAATCTCCTACTCCCGAAACTTGTGTAATCTCCTTACTTACTAATACCAACTGAGAGCGAAAATCTTGCTCTGGTAGCAAAGTTTTATAACACCCCTCAATATCCTCATTGTCAAAAATTGCCTCGCCACTCATCTCATCAAAATTCAATTGCCTTAAATCGCTTTCCTCTTTCTCATAGTCACTCTTTAAATTATCCGCTACGCGGTTAAAACCCGCCACTTGAGTTGCACGTTCTAAAACGTGCTTCTGCAAACTACCCACAATTTGCAAAGCTTCCTGAGTCACAGCTAAATCAAAATTGTGCTTAATTAAATCGCAAACTTCCCGCACAACTCTTTTCGCCTCAGCTTGCACTTGCCGATTTTTACTACCCACAATTGGCAGCTCAAATCTCTGCTCAATATCCTCAATTATTTCCTCTGCATCGCGCCATTTCTTCTCCACATCTTCTAATTTACGATTTCCTCCAAAATTAGTAATCTCCTCCTCTAACTGACGCTGATAACTATTCAAATCAGTCTCCAAAGCATCCAACCAATCACGACCGCTTTTAATCGAAAACTTTACATTTCCCGGAGTCAATAAACTCGCCAAAAACTGATCGATGTCCTGCTTAAGCTGCTCTGTAATCGTGGGACGAATTTGTAACAATCTTGTCAGCCAAATTCCTCTCGTACTCTCAGTTTCCCCAGGCTGAGTTTTGCGAAACTGCTCTCGAAACTCTCGCGGTAATGTTTGCCTAACTCCAATGCGGTCATCCTTACTTTTACAATCATTAATTACCCGCTCTAACTTAGCATTTCTCCAAGTATTGAGGGTACTAACAAAAGTCTTGTTCGATTCTTGTACAGCTTCCGCTAATCTAGTAGTAAAACCATCCCGATTAGCTAAATCGCTATGCCAACGATACTGAATTAAAAACTGTTCAAGTAACAATTGTGGATCTGGGCTTTGTCCTTCTCCATTTAACCAGAATGTTACTAATTTTAAACTAATTCGAGTCAAAGCAATTTGTACAATAATATCGCGGGGAAAATAAATCGCTGCGAGTCCGAAAGTTAAATACCGCTGAATATTCGGTCGCGGGTGGCCGTCCCACTGAATTAAATGCTGCAAGAAGTTATCTCGCATTCCCTTAACTACAGGCGCTAATTCTCCTGAAAAATCCAGCGCTATTTTATGAGCAATCACATTACATAATTTGCGCTGTTCCAGAATCGAATACTCCCCCGCAGTTTGATTAGAAACTAAATAAGCATAGTCAAAAGGCGGTCGCGATTCCTGCACTAAAATCAAGTCTTGCATATCATAACAAGCCTCAAATTTAGTGCCGGGAGTGGTGTAATAATTCAATTCCTTAAGTGCAGCATAAGTATTGGCACTCATATTAGAAGTATTGCCGTATAATTGCGGACTAATTACCAAATAGCCGACAATTTGGGCCCCTTGTTCGCCATAAGCTTGTCTGAGGCTATAAGCAATATCTAAAAACATTCCGCTACCAGTCCCACCGCACAGAGAACCTACGACAAAAATATTCAATCCTGGTTCAATTCTTAAGCCAGATTTTAGTAAAGTTGCTTCGTGTCCCCGCGTCCGTCTTTCTGCGGTTTCAACGGCAGTTTTAATCTTTTGATAATTGTGAAAAAAAGCTAATCTGCCTACAGGTCTAATTCCTTTTGCTCCCTCTTCTACTGCTTTAATATTGCGTAGTAATTGGGGTGGAAACCAGCGAGCAATATGGTCGTAAGGCCCTTGCCGATCGTAGTTAGAACGTCGTTCTAAGCCTTGTACAAAGTTAGTTACTTCTGCTGATGTCATGGTCGCGCCTACTTTTTCAGAGTCGCGAAAACTGAGGTCAACACCATGATAGGTACTACCAGTTCGCAAACCCGATACTTGGGTTGCTGCTTTATCAGTATCAATATGAACAAAACTCACAATTGGCAACTGGCTTAAATCGCCATAGCGATCTACAATTAAGCGGCGAATTCGCATTAAAACATCTCTGCCCGTACCCCCTAAACCAATGCAAACAGTCCTGTTTATACCCCGCACTTGCCGATCGCTGCTTGTAGATTGAGTCATATTTATATCCCCGATTGTTTATTTATTTTTTAACTTGAATTACAATCTCGTATTCTCGTTTTTTTGCATCGGGACAATTGAGCCTAATCCTGGTAGTATTAGTTATCAAAGTCCGCTCTGTCACTTCTTTCCCATTCAAAAAAATAGCCGCCTCTCCAGTTGGTTCTAAATAAAGTTTCTCCCCCTTTCGTAATAAATAAGCTCTGACTTCTGGCCCTGGAGTATCAATCGAATCAGCACAGCTAGATTCGTACTCGCCAATTGCAATTCTTTGATTATTTCCCAGATAGCATACTTGGTCATCCTCCTTCGCTGTTGCCCTCAAATCTACAGCCAGAGTCCATTTCCTTTGCAGCCGCCAGAACTTGCTGCCCGTAACTACAACAGCAGCCAAGGCAATTCCCGAAATTAATACAGGCAACCATAACTGATTCAATAAATAAGCAGAAACTAAACAAGTTTCTCGGCCTCCCGGTGCTGGTGTACAAAACTCTTGTACGTTGGGGGAAATATCAACTACACTTAATTTATATTGCTTATTATCTTTAGTTTTAATGGCTAGCGATCGCTCCCGCAAAGGCAATACCTGAAGCCAATTTTGACGCTGTTGACTCGCTTCAGAATTCCCAATCCGAAACTGACTATCAGCAGGCGTTTCTACCCACTCCCCGGAACTAGCAGGCGACTGAGTAAATAAGGGTGCATCGCTAATCCAAACTACAGACTGAGGTTTAATTGGTTGATTCTGTGACAAACGACACTGATTAATATTTGCCAGACCTTGATAAATAGTAAGTTCTGCCTGTTGAATATCTGTATTTTGAAAATTTAGATTAGGCTGAAAAGGAATAGCTTGTAAAATTAGGTCGAGATCCTTCTTGCCATTAAACTTAATAGAATTTTCTGGCAGCAAAGGATTGACATTAGCCGCCAGAGGATTTACTGTAGTTGCAAAAGGCACAACATAGACCGTATCTCCAGGCCGCAAACTATCCTCAACTATCTGACGCAAACGGATGCGACCCTCATCATTAAGGCCAACACTCTCCGTTAAATCAATTGCCAAAACTACATCGCGTCCGCCGTGAAGACGAGCAACCAATTCCATGCCCGTTTTTTGTAAAGGGGCAAGCGGTTGCCCTGGAGTAACTGCCTGACAAGACTCAGCCAAGAAAGTAGAACCCTAAAGTTATTTGGAGTATTATACTACAAGAACTGTAAGAATAGAGCTAAGGACAGGTTTGCAAACTGTCCCTCAAATACCACATAACCATTAAAATATCAGAGATATTAAAGTTGTAGTCAATAATTTTCTCTCTAAAAACTCAGGAAATACCCTATGAACCGCCCCACAGATTCCATTTCTGCTCACCAGCTTAGCGAAATCGAACGTACCAACCTCAACACCGTAGAAGATTATACTTCACTACAATCTCTTCCTGAAATTTGGCCAATTGCCAAACAGAGATTCTCTCAAGTAATTGCCCTTAATGACCCCCACTCTCAGCCAGAAGTCAAGCTTACCTACGCAGAGTTATATCAGCAAATTCAACAATTTGCTGCGGGCTTACAAGCATTAGGAATTGAGTCAACGGAAGAAGGAGATGTTCCCGATCGCATCGCCCTTTTTGCTGACAACAGTCCTCGCTGGATGATCGCCGATCAAGGGATAATGACCGCAGGAGCCGCCGATGTCGTGCGGGGTGCAGGCGCAGACCCCGAAGAACTACTGTATATCCTCCAAGATAGCGGCAGCACAGCCCTGATAGTGGAAAACTCAGCACTATTGCGAAAACTGCGCGATCGCCTCCCCGACTTACCCATCCAATTCATCATCCTCCTCTCCGACGAAGAACCAGAAAAAAGCGAAACCCTCACAGTCATCAAATTTTCCGAAGTCATCGCCACAGGAGCCAACCGCCCCCTCAAACCCACCAATCACAAACGTCAGACCCTAGCCACCCTACTCTACACCTCCGGCACCACAGGCAAACCCAAAGGCGTTATCCTCACGCACGGCAACCTCCTACACCAAATCACCACCTTCGGCGTTATCCTTCAACCCCAACCAGGAGAATCCGCCCTCAGCATTCTTCCCAGTTGGCACGCCTACGAACGCACCGTTGAATACTACCTACTCTCCCAAGGATGCACTCAAATTTACACCAGCATCCGCTATTTTAAACAAGACTTTAAAACCTGTAAACCCCAATATATGGTCAGCGTCCCCCGCATTTGGGACTCAATTTATGAAGCCGCACAAAAGCAATTTCGCGAACAACCAGCCAACAAACAAAAGCTAGTAAACTTTCTCTTAGGAACCAGCCTTAAATACATACAATCTCGCCGCATTGCCCAAGATTTAACCCTCAATTTAGAACCCCCAACTCCCGCCAAAAAATTAACAGCTCAAATTAAAACTATTCTACTTTTGCCCCTCCACGCCATCGGCGAAAAACTAATTTATCAAAAAGTTCGCCAAGCCACAGGCGGACAATTCAAATGTGCGATCAGCGGCGGTGGTTCCTTAGCCATGCACCTCGATAACTTCTTTGAAATCACGGGTATCAACTTATTAGTAGGATACGGCTTAACCGAAACTTCCCCAGTGCTTACAGTCCGCCGTCCTTGGCATAATCTCAGGGGTTCGGCAGGACAACCACTGCCAGAAACAGAAATCAAAATAGTTGACCCCGAAACTCGCAAACCACTTCCCATCGGACAAATCGGCCTAGTTTTAGGGCGGGGGCCGCAAATCATGGGAGGCTACTATTTAAACCCCCAAGCCACAGCGAAAGCAATAGATAAAGAAGGCTGGTTTGATACAGGAGATTTAGGTTGGATGACATCGGGGAACGATTTAATATTAACCGGTCGGGCAAAAGATACAATCGTACTTACAAACGGCGAAAACATCGAACCCCAGCCGATAGAAGATGCCAGCCTCCGCAGCGCCTACATCGATCAAATTATGCTAGTAGGTCAAGATCAAAAATTCCTGGGTGCATTAATCGTACCGAATCACGAAGCCGTCCAGAAGTGGATAGCCAGTCTGAATCCCTCCCTACAGGAAATAGACTGGAATAGCAAGGCAGTTCAGGATTTATTCCGCCAAGAATTGAACCGAGAAGTGCAAAACCGCCCTGGATACCGCCCAGACGACCGCATCGGCTCCTTCCGTCTGATTCTGGAGCCGTTTTCAGTGGAAAATGGGATGCTGACCCAAACCCTGAAAATTAAGCGCCCTGTTGTAATGGAACACTACCGCGATATGATTAACGAGATGTTTAAGTAACAGCGGTCAGGGGAGTAGTCAAAACGATCTTCCCTTCCCCTTCTAAACAATTTCTAACTGGCAACTCACAACAAACACAATCAAAATCTTTATGGATGTCTCCAACAATCAATTACTCCTGAAACGAGCGATTAACGTTAAAGTCATCGTTACTCCCCGCTGGAAAGAAGAGGCTCAACAGCAACTTCAAGCCCAAATTAACCAAATAGATTCGCAACTTCAACAACTAGAAATGCAAGGGCAGCGGATGATTAGTGATATTCAACGGCAAAGTCTGCAACCACCTGGCCCGCAGGTAGTGCAGCAAATTGAGAACATTCAAGTGCAGGTAAATCAAAAGAAAAGCGAACTGCTAGATCAGAAAAATCAAAGCCTTCAACAACTCAACCAAGTGCAGATATTAGATCTAGAACAAGAAGTTGCCCAAGGTCAAATAGAAAGCATATTCAGCGTCAAGACGGGAGATAACTTAATTCAAAAAATGCAGGTAGAAGTGCTCCTGCGGGACGGTTTAGTTGAAGAAATTCGCGGGGATATTTAGAGGGCAATTCTGAGTAATTTGGTAATTGAGAATTTGGGAATTGGAAATTGACCGTCAGTCATTTGTGCATCGAAAATTTAAAATCGGCTGGCTGTTACCAATTCTCCCTTTTCACTTGCCTCGGCCCTCCCCCCATTACCTATTACCGATTTAGCCGTTGAGAAAGGAAGTTTGAGAAATGATTCGCGAAGTGTTCATGCCCGCCCTGAGCTCTACTATGACCGAGGGCAAAATTGTTTCTTGGGTTAAATCGCCGGGAGACAAGGTAGAAAAAGGTGAAACGGTGGTTGTGGTTGAGTCTGACAAAGCAGACATGGATGTGGAGTCTTTCTACGAAGGCTTTTTGGCGACGATTATTGTGGCTGCTGGGGATGTTGCACCTGTTGGGGCGGCGATCGCTTTAGTCGCAGAAACCGAAGCGGAAATCGAAAAAGCTCAGCAGCAAGCTACTTCTGCACCCGCGAAAGCCGCCGCCCCCGCCCAAAGTCCCGCCACTCCTGCGGCTGCTGTTGCTTCCGCACCCGCCGCGCTGCAAGAGAGCCCAAACCGCCGCAATGGGCGCAGCGTCGCCTCCCCCCGCGCTCGCAAGTTAGCCAAGGAACTTAAAGTTGATTTAAGTTCCCTGCAAGGTAGCGGGCCTCACGGTCGGATTGTGGCAGAGGATGTCGAAGCGGCCGCTGGTAAGGCGAAAGCGCCTGCTGTTCAGCAACCAGTAGCGATCGCTGCACCCGCCGCAGCGCCAGTACCAGCGAAACCGACAGCAGCAGCGGCCCCTCCTGTGGGTGCGATCGCGCCTTTGGGTCAAGTAATGCCCATGAACGCCCTGCAAAATGCTGTAGTGCGGAATATGACCGCCAGCCTCTCCGTGCCTGTTTTCCACGTCGGTTATACAATTACTACTGACAATCTAGACAAACTCTACAAACAGGTGAAGTCAAAGGGCGTAACGATGACGGGGCTGTTAGCAAAAGCCGTAGCCGTAACGCTGCAAAAACATCCTTTACTCAACGCTTGCTATGTGGAATCGGGGATTCAATACCGCGCTGAGATTAATATTGCTGTCGCAGTAGCAATGGATGGCGGCGGATTGATTACTCCCGTCCTTCAAAAGGCGGATCAAATGGATATTTATTCGCTTTCTCGCAGTTGGAAAGATTTAGTCGATCGCGCTAGAAGTAAGCAATTGCAACCTGCGGAATATAGCACGGGCAGTTTTACCCTATCGAATCTAGGAATGTTTGGGGTAGATAAGTTTGATGCGATTTTACCACCAGGTCAGGGTTCGATTTTAGCGATCGGCTCTTCGCGGCCGCAAGTTGTTGCAAATGAAGAGGGATTGATCGGGGTGAAACGGCAAATGCAGGTGAATATTACTTGCGATCATCGCATTATTTACGGTGCTGATGCTGCCGCATTTTTGCAGGATTTGGCGAAGTTAATTGAGACAAATCCTCAATCTTTGACGCTGTAAGCTAGTGGGAATTGGTAATGGGGAATTGGGAATTGGGAATTGGTAATGGCTAATGGCTAATAGCTAATGGCTAATTACCCATCCTCCCCATCTCCCCCTCTCTTTCCCTAGCCCCTTCTTTCCTACAAAGATGCGTAATTATTAGGTATAATTAATTAATTAAAATATTGTGAGGGATTAGGTCATGCAATCAGCTTTGCACATAAAATCTAAAGTTTTACCAGGAAATAAGCTTGAGATTGATATTCCAGATGGAGCAGTTGGCGATAGTGTAGATGTGTTCATTATTTTGCCACAAAAAACTGAACCTAAACAAGTTTCGGTTATAGAATTGCTCGAAAAAGTACACAGTCAGCGTGCGCCCAGAACTGCTGAGGAGATAGATAGAGAACTACAAGAGGAAAAAAATTCATGGGACAGCTAATACTGCCATCCTTTTCTACTATCTATGTAGACACATCAGTTTTAATTTATAGCTTGGAGGGAAATTTAGATTACATTTCTTTGCTGCAACCTCTCTGGTTGAAATTTCAAGCGGGGGAACTTGAAATAGTCAGCAGTGAATTGATATTGATGGAGGTTTTAGTTGTCCCTCTGAGAAACGCTGATTCTCTTTTAGTCAATGCTTACGAACAACTGCTTTTTTCTACCAGAATGAGGCTAATTCCCATCAGCCAATCTGTACTCAGAAATGCGGCTCAAATGCGGGCAAGTAGCAATTTAAAAACACCTGATGCGCTTCATGCAGCTACAGCTTTGAGTATAAACTGTAGTGTATTTCTTACTAATGATAAAGGGTTTCGCAACGTTCCAAATTTACCTACTGTTATCCTTACTGAAGTTTTGGCATCTTGAGCTATCCCTTATATAATTACATCGTTGCCACCGCAACTACACAAACTAAGTCCGCCTGCGCGGACTAACAGATAAAAGGAGTATTTAAGCCGGATTTACCAATTATATCATGTCCGGTTAAATACTTGTCATTGCGAGCTCCGCGAAGCAATCTCAAAACCTTGCGATTGCTTCGCGGAGCTCGCAATGACAGATCGTAAGTATTTTGCCGGACATGAAATTACCAATTACCAATTACCAATTACCAATTACCAATTACCAATTACCAATTACCAATTACCAACTATCAACTATCAATTACCAAAACAATCTTACCAGTCATCGAGCCCGATTCGAGCAACTTATGAGCCGCTACAGCTTCTTCCAAAGGGAAAGTTTGACCTACATGAATTTTCAGTAAACTGTTATCTATCCAGCGAGAACACTGCTCTAAAATCTTAGCTTGCTGTATTTGTTCCTCCACTAATCCTTCCAACATTGGTGTTAGCATCAATTCCAAACTAATTCGCAGATTTCGCAACCTCGCTATCTTCAAATTTCCTAAAGCTGAATTGGGTTCCAAAATTGTCACCACATCTCCGTAAATCCGAACGCAGGGAAATGATTGATAAAAAGTTTCGTCACCTACCGTATCAAAAGCTAAGTCTACTCCTTGCCCTTGAGTCCAACCTAAAACTTCATCGACTACATCTCTATTTTTGTAAATAATCGGCAAGTCGGCACCCAATTCCGTAACAAAATTAGCTTTTTCTTCAGAACTAACCGTCGTGCAAACATCTGCACCTTGCAATTTTGCTAACTGGATAGCGACATGACCAACCCCGCCAGCACCGCCATAAATTAATGCCTTTTGACCAGTTTGTAACCGTCCGCGATCGTAAAGTGATTCCCAAGCTGTGATTAAAACTAAAGGCGCAGCGGCCGCTTCAGCAAAGCTAATTGAAGATGGTTTTCTGGCAACAAACTTCTCGTCTATAACCACCAATTCCGTGTAAGTTCCAGTTGGGCCGCCCAAACCGCCATTACAGAAATAAACTTCATCTCCAACTTGGAAAAGTTGAACTCCAGCACCTACAGCTTCGACAACACCAGCACCGTCACACCCCAAAATGTGAGGAGTCTCGTCTTGTTTTAAAGTGCCTCGCTGTCGTAATTTAGTATCAATAGGATTGACACCCGCTGCCCGCAGCCGCACCAATAGTTCTGTATCTTTCTGAATAGTTGGGGCGGGAATGTCCACCATTTGCAGGACTTCCGGGCTTCCGGGTGTATCAAAAGCGATCGCTTTCATAAAAATATTTTGGCAATTCTGACTTGGGATCTGCTGTTCGATTCGATCGATTTGCCGATCGTACCTCAAATCGGCGCAGTGCGACAATTAGATTCTATGCTTTTGCCCGTCCCCCTGCTGCTGGGACTTGCCGCTAGGTTTCCAGGCTCCCTCGACTGTACTGTGAGCAAATGCACATCAATCTCGTAAGTTGGGCCACTGCCATACATCAGCTTAATTGCTAAGGTGGTTGCACCATTTATTGCTTACGCCAAACTATCCGTAACGCCGCCTTCTAGGCAGTTATGCCACTCTAAGGGAAAACGGCATTACGTAAGTAACGCTTAAGTCCTAACTGAGTCAGTAGGACGGGATTAAATAGAGGAACTTTGCATTAGTCACTCCTTCTTACTCATAACTTAGTTATTTTTAAATAGATTGGTTTTAGGTAACTGCTGTCATCAAGGTGCTGATCCATGTTCGAGCTCGACCCATTTCTATCCAATGGGATTCCTGCATACCTTCTGGGGTTGTTGGTGACTTTCGCGATCGCGTTAATAGCCTACACAAACAAAGGACTGCTAAAATCTACCACTGTTACAGTCGGAACTATTAGCGATCGCTCTTTTGCTATCGGCAATTTCTGGACAAGCGATCGCCTTGTACTTCCTCGACAACTACCACCCTCGAAAACTTTAGCTGCTTGGCAGTGTAACAGTCAAGAGGAAAGCAGCGCTACAGGAAGCGACCTTGTGAAGACCGGGGCGCAGTCATTGTTAGCGCAGGAAATAGCGGCGGTAAATCTCACCATTGAGGAGCAACAGCGCCTAGAAGCCGCACTCCGTACCAGCGAGGCAAAATACCGCGCTTTGAGCGAGCAAATTGCCGCTGTCACCTATATCGCCCCTCTAGAGCGTCCTAGTCATCGGCTCTACATCAGCTCACAAATTGTCAAACTATTGGGCTATTCTCTGGAGGAATGGAAGGCTTGTCCGAATTTACTATCTAAAATTCTCCATCCCGATGACCGCGATCGCCTCCTAGTAGAAGACGCAACCCGCCGCGCCGCCTCTGTAGGCAAAGAAAGCATCAACGACCAATCGTTTACTGTAGAATATCGCGCGATCGCCAAAAACGGTCGCGTACTGTGGTTTTGCGATCGCGCAGTAGCAGTCCGCGACGAAGTAAATCAGTCGATTTTCCTTCAAGGTTTGATGTTAGACATCACCGAGAGCAAAGTCACCGAAAGAGCATTACAAGAGAGCGAATATCGGTATTACACCTTAGCAAAAATGCTACCAGTGGGGATTTTTCGCACCGAAACCGCTGGCGAGTGCTTGTATGTTAACCCCAGATTTTGCGAGATGGCGGGGCTAACTCCCGCAGAGGCGCTCAAATCCGGGTGGGTGCGATCGCTACATCCTGACGATCGCGATCGCGTTTTAACCGCCTGGTATCGAGCGATTACAGAAAAAATGCCTTTCAAGTTGGAATACCGCTTCCAAAAAGGCTCGGAGGTGACATGGGTATATTGTCAAGCCGTACCAGAAGTAGAAAAAAACGGCGAAGTTACTGGCTATTTGGGTACTCTCACCGATATTACCGATCGCAAACAAGCAGAAGAAAGCTTAAAACGAGCTGAAGAGAAATATCGCAGCATCTTTGAGAATGCGATCGAAGGAATTTTTCAAAGTACCCCAGAGGGACGCTACCTCAGCGCCAACCCCGCCTTATCCAAAATCTATGGCTACAACTCCCCAGAAGAATTAATCGAACAAATACAAGACATCAAAACCCAAGTTTACGTTAACCCCAGACGTAGAGCTGAATTCGTGCGCGAAGTTGAGACCAAGTGTTCTATATCTGAATTTGAGTCCGAGGTTTACTGCGCCGATGGTAGCACGATTTGGATTTCGGAGAATGCGCGGACTGTTCGCAACAACAACGGCGAATTGCTTTACTACGAAGGCACTGTTGAAGATATCACCGTCCGCAAAATGGCTGAGGAGAAATTACTCCATGATGCTCTCCACGATACTCTCACAGGTCTGCCTAACCGAGCTTTATTTATGGATCGGCTGGGACACGCGATCGAACTGGGTAAGCGACGGCCAGAAATTTTATTTGCTGTACTGTTTATCGACCTGGATCGCTTTAAAGTCGTCAACGACAGTTTAGGGCATTTAGTGGGCGACCAACTACTAATCGCGATCGCCCAGCGATTGAAAATATGTCTGCGTACAGGAGATACTGTTGCCCGCCTGGGCGGAGATGAATTTGCAATTTTGTTAGAAAATATCAAAGATGCTAGCGATGCCACCATCATTGCCGAGCGAGTCCAAAACGAACTAGCAGCACCTTTCCACTTAAGCGCCCACAAGATATTTAGCAGCGCCAGCATTGGCATTGTCTGTTCCGGTTTAGCCCCATTCAGAGATGGCGAAGCTACCACCTTACCCCATCTTCAATGTCCAATTTTATACGATCGCCCCGAAGACTTACTCAGAGATGCAGATGCTGCCATGTATCATGCCAAAGCACAGGGTAAAGCTCGCCATGAAATATTTGACATGAGTATGCACACTCGCGCTGTGGCACTTTTGGAACTAGAAAATGACCTGCGCCGCGCTGTCGAGCGTCAGGAATTTCAGTTGTATTATCAGCCCATAGTCTCTCTCGTAAACGGTAAGATTAGCGGTTTTGAGGTACTATTACGCTGGCAACATCCTCAGCGCGGTTTAGTAACACCAGCAGAGTTCATCCGCGTAGCAGAAGAAACTCGGCTAATTGTACCCATTGGTTGGTGGATGCTCCGCTCAGCTTGCCACCAAATGTACCAATGGCAACAAGAATTTCCTACAGATCCACCTTTAACTATCAGCGTTAATCTTTCTAATCAACAATTTACGCAGCCAGATTTGATCGACCAAATTAGAAAAATTTTACTAGAAACCGATCTTAATCCCCGCAGTTTAAAACTAGAAATTACTGAAAGCGTGATTATGGACAATGCCGAATCAGCAGCAGCTTTGCTACTGCAATTGAGAGCTTTGGAAATTCAGTTATATATCGATGATTTTGGCACAGGCTATTCGTCGCTTTCTCGTCTGCACAGTTTCCCAACTGATGCTTTAAAAATTGACCGAGCTTTTGTCAGTAGGATGGCTGACGATGAAGGGAACGAAGCGATCGTACAGACAATATTAATCTTAGCAGGTCATTTAGGTATGGATGTAATTGCTGAAGGAGTCGAAACAGCAGAACAATTAGCTCAGCTTAGAGCATTACAATGTGAATACGGTCAAGGATATTTCTTCTCAAAACCAATAGACTGTAATGCGGCTACGGTGCTAGTAGCAGCTCAACCCCAATGGTAAGAAGAAGGAAGAAGGAAGAAGGAAATAGTTGTGGTAGGAGGGGGCTGCTATCATCCTTAATTCTAAAGCCAAAAATAAAATTTTTTCCTAAAACACATAAAAGTGTGCTATAGTCTGAAAATTCACTCGGTTCTAGCGGGGAGCAGCCGCTAGAGGTAACGGGGAAAGTTCGGTGTAAATCCGTCGCTGTCCCGCAACTGTAAGGAGACAAAACCTGTCTCTAAAGTCAGAATGCCCGCCGAAATTTAGATAACTTTTGAACGCATCTGCGAGGTACGGATGAGCGGTAAATTTAATGTAACTGTAGGCGATATACGCGCCCTCTTTGTCTGCCCAAACTTCGCCAGCATTTGGAAAGAGAGAAAGCGAAGTAAAGGCACAAGAAAAAAATATTAGGACAAGTTTCCCAATCAGCAAAATAGTGGAACTTGCCCGATATTTTTGGCATTCAATAATTAAGAGTTTACCCAATCTTCGTAAGGCCGCCCTCTATGCGGTATATTCATCGGCCAAAGGGCGGCGTTACGGATATCTCCAAGTAAATAATTCCTTCCTCCTTCTTCCCTCTTCCTTCTTCCTTCTCTCTCTCTCTCTCTCTCTCTCTA
>NZ_KB235899.1:0-6254 GCF_000332155.1 Kamptonema formosum PCC 6407
AGGTAAATCTCCCATTCTCCCCAATTACCAATTACCAATTACCCATTACCAATTACCCATTACCCATTATCAATTATCTGAAGATATAAACTTTTGATTAGAAATCAAGCCTTGAGCTTGCAATTCCTTGGATATTTCCAAAGTGATAATGCAGGTAATCAGCCATACAAATCCCGCTATATAACCTGCAATCACGTCAGTAGGCCAGTGAACGCCCAGATACATCCGACTAAAACCGATAGTTGTCACTAACAGCACTGTTAAAATGGCAATTAACCACCGCCACCGGGGGAAGTAACTAGCCAGAAAATAGCCCAGTAAACCGTAAATTACCATTGACATCATGGCGTGACCGCTGGGAAAACTGTAGAAGCGGACATCAACTATTCGTTCCCATAGTTGAGGTCGAGTACGGGCAAATAGTTTTTTGAGCAAGGTGTTTAAACCAACGGCCCCTAGTGCCCCGATCGCAATAGTTAGTGCTTCTGAACGGTGGTTGCGTAGTAGAAGTATGAGCCCCAAATTGAGGCAAATCACTAGCAGCAAACTCGGCTGTCCCAAATACGTAAAACCGACCATAATTTGATTGAGTACAGGAGTATGCAAGCTTCTGAGACTCAGTAAAATTTCTGTATCAAAGGCCTGGGTTTCCTTTTCCAGGACTTCTTCTGCGATCTCGGCAAATCCCCACAGGGCAAAAGCCGCAGTCGCTAGTCCCACCAGCCGAATTGTAGTGAGCAATGATAGAAGTGATAAAAGTTTAGAACGCATCTAGGGGAAGTTTTGAGTAGAGATTGCTTTGTTCCTCTTTTACGATACCTGCTAAATCAAGTAGATAGATCCATGATTGCACTATCCAAGAAATATATTTCTAAGTTCCTTCTAGCCGTTACGCTGGTAGTTCTTTCTAGCTGCTTTGGCAAGACAACCAGCACTACTGCTAATCCACCGCAGGTTGAAGCAACTGTTGTGCGATCGCCTCAACCTTCGGAAGTTACCCAACAACCCAATACATCCTCAGCAACGCTAAAATTTGCCCCACCCATTGGCTGCACTTTGGGCAAGGACTGTTACATTTTCCACTATGTAGACAGAGATCCTAGTCCAGCAGCCGTTGACTTTGGTTGCGGCCGCCAAACCTACGACGGTCATGACGGTACAGATTTCGGCATCCCCGATGAGAAAGCGATGGCATTAGGCGTACCCGTTAAAGCTGCTGCTGCTGGCAAAGTGTTGCGATCGCGAGACGGGGTTGAGGATCGGCGGGTGGAGGATCAAACCACTAAAACCCAAGTTGAAGGCATTGAATGCGGCAATGGGATGGTAATCGATCACGGTAACGGTTGGGAAACTCAATATTGCCACCTCCGCAAAGGCAGTGTTGTTGTTAAATCTGGGACGCAAGTAGAAAAAGGCACAGTTTTAGGCATGGTGGGAGAATCTGGTTTAGCCTCTTTCCCCCACGTTCACTTAACTATCCGCTATCAAGGCAAGGCGGTAGACCCGTTTGTAGGGATAGATTCTCAGTCTGGCTGCAAAGTTGCCCGGAACCCACTTTGGGATCTGCCACTAAATTATGTACCCACAGGTTTAATCCGGGCTGGTTTTTCTACTCAAGCACCAGATATGAATGCTGTCTGGCAAGGAAAATTTGCCGAAACCGTACTTCCTGTAAATAGTCCCGCTATTTTGTTTTGGGTGCAAGCTTTTGGAGTGCTTCAGGGCGATCGCGAATATTACAAGTTGTTAGGCCCCAATGGTCAAATCATTGGAGAGAATACAAATGATATCAAATCCTCTAACCGCGCATGGCTCAGTTACGTTGGCAAAAGGAATCGGGGAAACTCCACACTTACCCCTGGAATTTGGCGGGCGCAGTACCAATTGAAACGGGGAGATAAAGTGTTAATCGACTTGAAACGACAAGTAGAATTACGTTAATTAACAATTCAGCGAGTGGGTAGCGGGCCCGTGACAAACCCTTTAAGAATTAAACTTTGGCGGATAAATCCGCCCAAAGTTTGTCCTCAAGAATCCCCGTGTCTTTAAACCGGGGAATGTCAAAAAAATAAACAGTCAAATCAAGGCAACTCAACGGAAGTCGGCTTAGCAATATGCGGCAGTCCCCAACCCAATTTTTCCCGCAAAATGTGGAAAAACTCAGCAGGTTGCAGCCGAATAAACTTAGCGTTGTAGCGCGATCGCGAAACTCGCACTCTATCATCCGGCAAAACATAACATCCCCCGTTCCCATCCGCCACCATCACCAATCGATTCGGGCTCGCAGAATAAATCGTCACCTCTTCAGTATCGGCAAACACCAAAGAGCGAGAAGCCAAAGAATGAGGGCAAATCGGCAATAACTGCAACACAGACACCCCTGGTGTAATCACAGGCCCCCCCGCAGACAGCGAATAAGCAGTCGATCCCGTCGGAGTCGCAATAATTACTCCATCCGCCGCAATATCCACAGGTGCGTGTCGCCCGATCGCCACCTCAAAATGGCACATACAAGTCAGGGGCTCGCGGTGCAACACCATTTCATTCAAAGACAACGCCTCCCACAAGCAGATGTCATCCCGCATCAACTGCACTTCCAGCATTGTCCGTTCTTCTATTTCATATTCCCCATTGATGACCTGTTCCATAGCTTGCGGCAACTGGTTGAGGTAAGTCTCAGTGAGGAAACCCATGTGTCCCGTATTCACAGCCAGCATCGGGATGCCGCAGGGGGCAAGTTGGCGAGATGCAGATAGAACTGTACCATCTCCCCCTAATACCACTGCAAATTTCATCTCGCTGTCAAAGCCAGAAGGGACAAGCTGATCGATAGGAGTGTGGCACATCGGGCGCTCTGGGCTAGAATAGCCCAAAATCCCCCCCGATCCAGAGACGGCACAGACATCCCATCCGTAGGAACTCAGCTTGTCTTGTAACTCGGCGGCGACGCGACAAGAGATCGGTTTAACGTCGTTGTAGATAATCCCAGCTTTCGGCACTTTAAAATGTAAACGGTATCTTTTGAGTCCGTTTCTTAGTTTTAGCCTGCTCGTATTCTAATTCCTTTAGTTTCTTCAAAATTCGACTAAAGTAGTCTTGCAGGTAAGATTCTAAGGTTGTTGTTTCGGCGGGGTCTAGCCCAAAAACGCTATAGACATCATCCATAGCAGCTTTTATGGGTTCGCCGGTTGCCAAAACTTCGGCAAAAGCCAAACGGTCTGATATGTTCCAAGTCCACTGAAACCACTTCGCTACTTGACTAGCAAGGCGCAATATGCTATTAGGCGTGCGCGTTACTTTGGCTTGTTTTCCAGACAAGCGTTCGCATAGACGGATGATTTCGTCAGCTTCCCAAGCGCCGGGCCCGACAACGGGGAAAGTTTTTTTCTCAGTTTCGGGTACAGAAAGGGCGCGGATAGCAAATTTAGCAATGTCTTGAGTATCCATGTAGGCGATCGCAGAACTCGCCCCCGGAACCCAGACTGCCTGACTATCTAAAATCGGCATCGCATATTGACCGATCAACCCCTGCATGAAGCCGCAAGGTTTCAAAACAGTATAATTCAAGCCGGACTCTGCTAAAAACAGTTCCGTACACCGTTTGATTTCCAATAGCGGCACTTGGGGATATTTCTCAGCATCGAGAAACGAAAAAAAGATAAAGCGCTTGATGTCTGCTGCTACCGCCGCTTGAATCAGGGCTACCTTTCCTTCCCAGTCTACTTGTTTAACGCTCAAGGAGTCCGTAGCTTTAGCAGTAGCAGCATCGATAATTGCTGTAACGCCTTCTAGCGCTGGGGGCAAGCTTCCTGGATCGCAGAGATTCCCCGGTACGAGTTCAGCGCCCCATTCTTTTAAAAAGGCGGCTTTTCTGTAATTCCGTACTAAACAGCGCACCTGATACCCTTCGTCTAGGGCACGACGAGCCACCTGTCTGCCAAGGGTACCTGTGGCACCTACAATTAATAAAGTCATCAGGTATTTATGAGGAATCTTAAACTTTCTATCGATATTATCAGAATTTTTCTCATTTTTTAACAAAAGTTAATAAAAATCGTAAAAATTTTTAAGGTTGCGGCTGAGAGTGGGGCTGATTAGGACTCTGCATATAGCCAGACAGGGGTTTCAACCCCTGTCTCATAGCAAAAGTCGCTTGAAACCGACTGTAAATTAATATTTGAGTCAGCCTCAACCGACTTCAGCTATTAGTCAGGGACTTTAGTCCTTGGCGGGTTTTATTAGAAAAACTTATTCTTGTCCGCCTTGAAGCTTGAGTAACAGAAAGCCACCAGCTAAACCTACGAGAATCAGGGTAAAAGACAAAAATGCAGCATTGAAAATTTCAGGGTTCATGTTTTTTATATCTCCTATGCGATCGAGTTAGATCAAAATAATACCGCAGATTGCTATTTGATGAAATAAACTCCAGAAACAATGTTTCGCTTTTATTTACCGGGTTTCGCGTACCTACTTGCATGAAAAAAGCTGTAATTCTACGCATTGCAAGCGCGAGCGCACTTCCCCAGTCTTAAATTTTATATAATCAATTTTTAATTTGAACATAAATTTTTTCTAAAATGTAAAAGTTATTACTTGTTGCTCAATTGTTTTGATGTTATAACTGTTGCGATGGATGTTAAAAATATTCAACTTAATTAAAGTTATGTACCAAATTCCAGGTTATGAGATCGTCGAACAATTATATTTCGGTGTCCGTACCGCTGTCTATCGTGCCTTCCCCATCTATAGTCAAACTCCCGTCATACTAAAGTTATTACAAAAAGATCGCCCGACTTTTAGCGAGTTAGTACAATTTAGAAATCAATATACTCTGGGGAAAAATCTCAATATTTCCGGTATAATTAAAACTTACCACCTAGAATTTTCTCAAAACCGCTACATCTTGAGCATGGAAGATTACGGAGGCATATCTTTAGCAGAATATCTTCCTCAACAAGAGCAGGGCCTCTCTCTAGAGCAATTCCTAAACATGGCGTGCCAGTTGGCTAAGGTTTTACAAAGTTTACACCAAGAACGTATTATTCATAAAGATATCAAGCCTGCAAATATTTTAATTAATCCTCAGAGTCAAGAAATTAAAATCACCGATTTCAGCATCTCGACCTTACTCCCACGAGAAACCCAAGAAATTCAAAACCCCAATGTTTTAGAGGGAACCCTAAGCTACATTTCCCCAGAACAAACGGGGCGAATGAATCGAGGCATTGACTATCGCACTGATTTCTATTCTCTCGGTGTCACATTCTATGAATTACTGACGGGAAAATTACCTTTTTTGTCAAAAGATGCAATGGAATTGATACATTGTCATTTAGCAAAACAGGTAGTACCAATCAATAAAGTTAATCCAGAAATCCCCGCGATCCTGTCGGCGATTGTCAGTAAGTTGATGGCAAAAAATGCGGAGGAGCGCTATCAAAGTGCTTTTGGATTACATCACGATTTAGAAAATTGCCTGACTCAGTTACAAGAAACAGGTGAAATTACCGCTTTTGAGCTAGGAAAGCGAGATATTACCGACAGTTTTATTATTCCCGAGAAACTTTATGGTCGAGAAACTGAAGTTGCGGACTTATTAGCAGCATTTGAAAGAGTCGCTAACCCCCCTGAATCCCCCCTTACTAAGGGGGGACATAGGGGGGTAGAAATGATGTTGGTAGCAGGTTTTTCAGGTATTGGTAAAACTGCGGTGGTAAATGAAGTTCATAAGCCCATTGTGCGATCGCGCGGCTACTTCGTTAAAGGCAAATACGACCAGTTTCAACGCAATATTCCCTTTTCAGCTTTTGTACAAGCTTTCCGAGATTTAATGGGACAATTATTATCAGAATCTGAGGGGCAACTTCAAATTTGGAAAGATAAAATATTAGAAGCTGTGGGTGATAATGGGCAAGTTTTGATTGAAGTAATTCCAGAGTTAGAGAGAATTATTGGCACTCACCCCCCAGCAACAGAACTATCGGGAAGTGCTGCCCAAAATCGTTTCAATCGGCTGATGCAGAAGTTCATTAAGGTTTTCACGAGCCAAGAGCATCCTTTAGTGATGTTTTTAGATGACTTACAATGGTCAGATTCGGCATCCTTAAACTTGCTACAACTATTGATGAATGATACAAAATATTTATTGGTATTGGGTGCTTATCGGGATAATGAAGTTTCCCCAGTGCATCCCTTCATCACAACAGTAGATGATATTGTCAAAGCTGGGGCGACGGTGAATACAATTACGTGCA
>NZ_KB235899.1:6354-6811 GCF_000332155.1 Kamptonema formosum PCC 6407
AAGGAGAAGAATATCTCTGTACTACCTGCCTCTACCACGAAGACGACACCTGTAACTTTCCGCAACGTCCCTTTGCCCAAGATTGTACGCTTTATCACGATCGCTCTGAACCAATTTTGCCCCTCAGCAGTCAATACATTAGTGGCAGTTGGCCCCAACTTGTCAAAAGCTGGTGTCAGCGCAATATCTTTTGGTTATTCCTGCTCGGTCTGGTAATTGTCAGTCTACTATTATCTCTTTGATTAAAAAGAGGGGCTAGGGGCTACGATGCTCAGGGCTAGGGAAAGAGAGGGGGGAGGGGGAGATGGGGGAAGATGGGGGAAGATGGGGGGAGATGGGGGAGGATGGGGTAATTAGCCATTAGCCATTAGCCATTAGCCATTAGCCATTAGCCATTAGCCATTAGCCATTAGCCATTAGCCATTAGCCATTAGCCATTAGCCATTAGCCATTAGCT
>NZ_KB235899.1:6911-30023 GCF_000332155.1 Kamptonema formosum PCC 6407
ACCGTACCGTACCGTACCGTACCGTACGTACCGTACGGTAGGAGGAGGGGTAGAAATGATGTTGGTAGCAGGTTTTTCAGGTATTGGTAAAACTGCGGTGGTAAATGAAGTTCATAAGCCCATTGTGCGATCGCGCGGCTACTTCGTTAAAGGCAAATACGACCAGTTTCAACGCAATATTCCCTTTTCAGCTTTTGTACAAGCTTTCCGAGATTTAATGGGACAATTATTATCAGAATCTGAGGGGCAACTTCAAATTTGGAAAGATAAAATATTAGAAGCTGTGGGTGATAATGGGCAAGTTTTGATTGAAGTAATTCCAGAGTTAGAGAGAATTATTGGCACTCACCCCCCAGCAACAGAACTATCGGGAAGTGCTGCCCAAAATCGTTTCAATCGGCTGATGCAGAAGTTCATTAAGGTTTTCACGAGCCAAGAGCATCCTTTAGTGATGTTTTTAGATGACTTACAATGGTCAGATTCGGCATCCTTAAACTTGCTACAACTATTGATGAATGATACAAAATATTTATTGGTATTGGGTGCTTATCGGGATAATGAAGTTTCCCCAGTGCATCCCTTCATCACAACAGTAGATGATATTGTCAAAGCTGGGGCGACGGTGAATACAATTACGTTGCAACCCTTAAGTTTGATGGATGTAAATCAGTTGGTAGCAGATACGCTAAATTGCGAAGTATCCCTAGCTCAACCCTTAACAGAATTAGTCTATCAAAAAACCAAGGGAAATCCCTTCTTTGCCACACAGTTTCTCAAGGCATTGCATAGCGATCGTCTGATTAGCTTTGACTGGGAGCTACGGCATTGGCAGTGTGATATTGCTCAAGTTAGAGCTTTGGTAATTACTGATGATGTAGTGGAATTTATGGCACTGCAATTGCAGAAATTACCGACCGAAACTCAGGATATTTTGAAATTGGCAGCTTGTATTGGGGCGCAGTTTGATTTGGATACGCTGGCAGTTATTAGTGAGAAGTTGGCGGAAGTGGCGGCTACGGCTTTATGGAAAGCATTACAAGAAGGTTTGATTATTCCTACGACAGAAATTTATAAATTCTTTACCCAATCTGATAGTGTCTCGGTTGCTGATGCCGCAGCGAATCCTACTTATCGGTTTCTGCACGATCGAGTTCAACAAGCCGCTTATTCCCTAATTCCTGATTCACTAAAACAAGCGACACACTTAAAAATTGGGCAGCAATTATTGAAGGCAACTCCTTTAGTTGAAAGAGACGGAAAACTATTAGAGATCGTCAATCAATTAAATCAGGGTGCAGAGTTGATCGCATCACCAAAAGACCGTCATGAACTAGCAACACTCAATCTAGCTGTGGCACAAAAGGTAAAATTGTCAACCGCTTATCGGGCAGCAATGGAGTATTTAACTAAAGGCATTCAATTGTTACCTAGCGATGGTTGGCAACAAAGCTACAAACTGACTTTAGGACTCTACGAATTAGCCGCAGAAGTTTCCTGTCTGAGTGGTGAGTTCCAACAAATGGAACATTTTGTGGATACTGTGTTCAAACAGGCGCAGAAATTGTTAGATAAAGTGAAAGTTTACGAAATCAAAGTTTTGGCTTATGTGGCACAGAGTCAGCAGCTAAAAGCCATTGAAACCGCCCTCTCCGTCCTGAAATTATTAGGAGTGATGTTTCCACAGGAACCCACACAAACAGATATTGTTCAAAGTTTGCAAGAAACCCAGGAAATGTTAGCAGGAAAACAACTGGAAACCTTACTAGAACTGCCAGAAATGCTAGACCAAGAAGCAATGGCAGCAATCAGGATTTTGGCATCAATGACAGCCGGTGTATATGTAGCAGTTCCAGCTCTTTTACCATTGGTTGTATTCAAACAAGTGCAACTATCAGTGCAGTATGGAAATGCAGCGGTGTCGTCATCAGCTTATGCCTGGTACGGGGTAATTTTGTGTGGGATTATGGGCGAAATTGAGGCGGGAAATCAGGCTGGGGAATTGGCATTAGCACTATTGTTACGGTTCAAAAGTAATGAATTTAAAGCCAGCACTTACAATTTAGTCTATCCATTTGTAAAACCCTGGAAATATCACATTCAGGCTTCTCTGAAGCCTCTGGTTGAAGGATATCATAGCGGTTTAGAAAACGGAGCGCTGGAATATGCTGGTTACTGTGCTTGGAATTACTGCTATTTGTCTTTTTTCTCCGGTAAAGAACTCTCAGTTTTACAACAGGAGATGATGGGGTACAGTCAGGCGTTAGGGCAACTTAAACAAGTGGCTTACAACTATGTTAGAATTTTTTACCAATCAGTTTTAAATTTACTGGGTCAGTGCGAATGTCCTTGGCAGATTCAGGGGAAAGTGTATAACGAAGAAATAATCCTGTCTCAGCAAAAAGTAGATGATTTGTACGAGCTTGCTGTGTTGTATGTCAGCAAGCTGATTCTTTGTTACCTTTTTCAAAAATGGGAATCTGCTAAAGATGTAGCAGACTCCACCAAACAATACCTGGCGGCAGCACCTGGGTCTTTCAAAGTTACGGTATTCCATTTTTATGATTCACTAACTCAGCTTGCAGTGTTGTCAGATATACAGGGATTAGAACGAGAACAAATACTGCAACGAGTTCAGGAAAATCAAGCCAAGTTGAAAAATTGGGCAGAACACGCTCCTGTGAATTTTTTGCATAAGTGGCAGTTGGTAGAAGCAGAAAAATTCCGAGTTTTGGGACAGAAGATAGAAGCGATTGAGCTATATGACAAAGCGATTGCTTTAGCAAAAGAAAACGGTTATATCCAAGAGGAAGCGATGGCCAACGAGCTCGCAGCTAAGTTCTATTTAGCATGGGGCAAAGAAAAAATAGCTCAAGCCTATGCGATCGAAGCCTATTATTGTTACACCCGTTGGGGTGCAAAAGCTAAAGTTATTGAGCTAGAAAAATGCTATCCCCAATTATTAGCCACAATTTTGCAACAGCAGCATCAACCCGCCTTACTCCGCCAAGAAACATCCCCAACTTACATCTTACAATCCACTTTACAATCCACTCACATATCTTCCTCAAAAAGTGTTTCTGAAGTCCTTGACTTAGCCACCGTCCTCAAGGTATCTCAAAGTATCTCTAGTGAAATTGAGTTAGATAAATTGCTGGCTACCCTGCTACAAGTAGTGAAAGAAAATGCTGGGGCTACCAAAAGTGCTTTGCTATTAAAAACAACTGAAGATATTGAATTAGTAGCCATGAGTGAAAACGCCACTACTCAAATTATGAAAATGGCTTTATCTGACTGCCAAAAAATACCAATTGCAGTCATTAATTACATCAATAACACTCAGAAAATGACTGTTATTGATGATGTAGTAAATTCTACCATGTTTGCGGCGGATGCTTACATTAAACATCAGCCACCCCAAAGTTTAATGTGTGCACCTTTACTTAATCAAGGCAAATTAATCGGGATGATTTATCTAGAAAATAACTTAACAACGCGTGCTTTTACCGAGAGCCGATTAGCTTTGTTGCAAATGTTAACTGGGCCAGCCGCGATCGCGCTGGAAAATGCTCGTCTTTATCAACAGGCGCAACAAGCTTTAACTGACCTCAAGCAAGCACAAATCACAATAGTTCAAAGTGAAAAAATGTCTGCGTTGGGAAATTTAGTGACTGGAGTAGCCCACGAAATTAATAATCCAGTTGGCTTTCTCAGTGGGAATATTCAACCCGCTTTAGATTATATCAAGGATTTGTTTGGATTGCTGGATTTAGTTGAGCAAGAATCAGCTAATTTCAGTACAGCAATTAAAGAGAAAATTGAGACGATTGAGCTAGAATACATCCGCGAAGACTTACCTAAATTAGTTGGTTCGATGCGCGAAGGTGTGAAGCGGATTCAAGACATTAGTACCAGCTTGCGGACATTTTCTCGCGCGGATAGCGATCGCCCCGTTGCTTTTAACCTTCATGAAGGCATTGATAGCACAATTTTAATCTTAAAACATCGCCTGAAAGCAGATAGCGATCGCTCGGAAATTGAAGTTATTAAAAATTACGGTTTAATTCCAATGGTTGAATGCTATGCCGGACAATTGAATCAAGTATTTATGAACATTTTAGCAAATGCAATTGATGCACTAGATGAATCAAATTTGGGACGCAGTTATCAGGATATTAAAGCGAATCCCAATCGCATTACAATTAGTACATCTGTGGAAGGTAAGTATGTTAAAGTTGCGATCGTAGATAATGGAGTGGGAATCCCAGAAGATGTGAAGCACCGAATTTTCGATCATTTATTTACGACTAAAGGAGTGGGAAAAGGAACTGGGTTGGGACTCGCGATCGTGCGTCAAATTGTGGTGGAAAAACATCATGGCACTATCGATCTTAACTCGGAGGTCGGAAAAGGAACTGAGTTTATTATTACTTTGCCAATTAACAATTAACAAACAAATTTTAAAAATTCTAAAAATCTGTTATAATGCTAGGTACTCAGGAGAAAATCCCCGTGAATCCCGATATAAAAGTCAAATTAGCTGTAACTGTGGGAGATCCGGCAGGTATTGGGCCAGAAGTAGTTCTCAAAGCTTTAGCTACAAAACCTCTCTCTAATTGTGATGTGACGGTGATTGGCGGTAGGGAGATTTTGCAAGAAACTTACACGCAACTGCAACCCTGCAAGGTAACAACACCTTTGGCTAATCCAGACAGCTTAGACATTTTAGATGTCGAACTGCATGGCGAGTGGGGTGAAATTGTTGTCGGCGAGGGTAATATAGCGAGTGGTGCGGCTAGTTTCGCTTATATGGAAACTGCGATCGCGCGTACACTTGCCGGCGAATTTCAAGGTATCGTCACAGGGCCAATTTCTAAAACTTGTTGGAAAGCTGCTGGCTATAATTATCCCGGCCAAACGGAACTGTTAGCAGAAAGATCGGGAGTTAAGCGATTTGGGATGTTATTTGTCGCCAAATCTCCCCATAGTGGTTGGTTACTTCGTACTTTACTTGCTACCACACATATTCCACTTCGTCAAGTTGCCGATGCTTTAACGGCAGATTTACTTAGCCTTAAACTTGACTTGTTAGTGAAGTGTTTGCGGGAAGATTTCGGATTAGAAAAACCTCGAATTGCGATTGCGGGTTTAAATCCTCACAGTGGCGAAAACGGACAATTGGGAAACGAGGAGAAATATTGGTTAATTCCTTGGTTGGAGACGGAACGCGATCGCCTTTCTGATGTGCAGTTAGATGGCCCCATACCACCAGATACAATGTGGGTAAAACCCGGTCAAGCTTGGTATGGCAAAGGAGGTAATGCTCACGATGCTTATTTAGCATTGTACCACGATCAAGGGTTGATTCCTGTTAAATTAATGGCTTTCGATCGGGCGGTGAATACTACAATTGGTTTGCCATTTATTCGCACTTCTCCCGATCATGGTACTGCCTTTGATATTGCTGGTAAAGGTGTGGCAGATCCTAGTAGTACGATCGCAGCTTTGGAGTTAGCGGCGGAGTTAGTTAAGCAGCGTAGAAATACGTCCAATAGTCCGGACAGTTTTTAAGCAGCCAGAGTACCATAAGACAAGACTGAGGGGAGGTTAGGATGATTTAAAATCAAGTCCTTGTCTAAATCTAACTTGCTAATAAATGTATAAAGTAGATGCCGATTGAATTCCAGGCGTTTATAGGAGGCCATTGAAAACACGAATGGATGGGCAGACAAGTGGCGATTAGAGGCTTCATATTTGGCTAAATTTAAGGCCGCTAGGCTGGCATTAAAATGAAAATCAAGCCGTTGGCTATTCACAGATTGACAATCGGACAAACCAGTAAATTGTTTGGCATCCCGAAAAATGAATTCAATTTGAAAACGAGCTTGATAATACTCAAGTATTTGCTCAGCCTTGAGATTGATATCGGTACTAAACAATAAAACATTTTTGGTTTTACCGTTAGCTTGAAGCTCAGATATACAAGCCAAACGGATTTTGCATTTTAAGCAACAACTCCATACTAATAATGAATAAAGCTTAACTCCTGGCTTAATTTCTTTGACGAAAGTTAGATTTTTCAAATTATTGCAGTCAACTTTACCATCATATTTACGAGGAGCGCCGAATTTATTCCTTGCTCCGGTATAGAGGTAATTCAGGTTGGCATCAACCCTTAATCTACTAATCAAATTGAGATCTGACTCCCGAACAGCATCCCAAAATTTAGCGCGGTAATAATAGCCATCAGCCACCAAATAACGTACAGATTCTGGCAACAAAGAACGAGTATTTTTTAAATGCTTTGCATAGTCGTCAACTCTTGTTATATCAGGTGTTAAGGTTTCAGATACCTGTTTTTTACTCCGTTTTTTTAAGTTTCTTTTCCGAGTAAAAATTAGGGAGTTTTTCGGTGGTTCTGTGGTCGGACGCGAAAGAGTTTGTTGCACGCTTAAACTATAGGAAATATGAGTTTCAATTTCGACAACAGAAATCACAGAAATTTCTAATCCTTGTTCAGCTTTTCCCGCAATACCATTATAAAAATAACCTTTTCCCTCAGTATGTTTACCACTTTTTCTCAAAAAAGAACAATCAATAACGGCAATAATTGTGCGTTCAGGATTCAAGGCTTTTTTAATAAAATATTTAGAGAATTGCTCCCAGTCAAACTTTTTTAAAAAATGCCGCCGATAAGTTTTTTCAGTGGCAGGACTATAGCGGCCCAGATTGGTGAAGTTCACTTTGCCATAAACCAGCACGATTGTGGAAAGTAAAGTCATTATAAACTTTTTTTGGGCTTGACTCACCCCGGACATTTGTTGTAAGATGGATTCAATAATGTTCATAAGGCAGTCTGTTAAGCTCAGTTTTTTTAAGCTTAACCTAAAGAGTGTCTTTTTTTCTGCCTTTGAGATTCAAATTTTACTTACTTTTTTGTGGACGGGCGATCGCGTCTCTACTCCAAAACTGTCCGGAGTATTGATACGTCAAGATATTAAATAATAGGTGAGGAGTGTTAAAATATAGAATCAGATGCCGCCCAAAAGAGATATTAAGCAAATTAATGCTATTGCTAATGAATTTAAAATGGAAAGGCTACAAAGACAAGCATTTGGAGATTTTTTAGAATCCGAGAAAGAGGCCGGTTATATAGGTAACAAAAATGAACGCGGTGATTTTACCTATCAAGAATTGCGACAAAAGGCTTGCGAGTTCTTAGGTTTAGAATAAATTTGCAATAACAGATTAAAATTATGACAGTAACTACCGACCAAAATATATTACAGCCGATTAAAAACGATGCTGATTTAGTGCAACTAAGAAGCATTGTCAGTGTGATTATAGGGGAGCTGTGCTGGAATGCGAGAATGAGCTATGGAGATGAATTATATCTTTATATAGGAGAGAGAATTCCGATCTTAAATAAATTAATGAAGGGTAAAGAACAAGCTGCTTGGATGTTAGGCACGCGAGGGACAGACTGGACACTGGAATCACCGACTAAAGAAATAATCACCAGTTCTAAGGAACTACCAGAAGTGTTTAAAGAGAAAGTTAAGGTGATTGAAGGTACAACTATTACTGCCTTTGAAACTCACTACCCAGATTTGATTCTAACTGTAGAATTCAGTAACGGCTGTAAATTAAAAATATTCCCAGACCTTGCAGATGATTTTGACTTATCTTACTGGGAATTATTTACTCCTGACAATATGTTGCTGACGCTAGAACCAGGTGCAATCTGGACTTATACGAGGGCCGACGTGCCAAAGAGTGCTAAGATAAATCAACACTCAAATCCATTAGGAGACTGAGAGGATTTTGCCCCATTAGCAATTAGTAATTAGCAATTACCAATTAGCAATTACCAATTAGCCATTACCAATTACCAATTACCAATTACCAATTACCAATTACCAATTACCAAAATTAGTTCCGACTTTGAGTAATAGAGAGATTGTAAGGATGTTGACCTTGGGCGCGATCGCCTACAAAGATAGAATAAGTCCCCTTATTGCCAAACCCCGAAAACTCCAAATTACCGGCACCAGCACTTTCTGGCAAGATGCAAAAACGACCAGCCGGCCCTTGAATTAATATCGTAGGAGCACCAGCAGTTTGCACGTTAATTCGCCAATAAGGTAAATCCTCCCCTACTTGGATGATGAGATTCGGTGTGGGGGCAATATTACCGCAGTCACCACTGTTGTTGGGGCCACCAGATGTACCTGAAACAGTTAGGGGTTCCTTAAATCCGGGACTAATCTGTAGAGCTTGAGAGCGGACAACGCCAGCCGTTGCTAAAATCATTGCTAAAGCTAAGGGAAGTATCCCGCGATCGCGCATTTTCATTTTAATTATTCTTCCTCTGATTGCGAACACAATGGCGGCATACCCAAGTTTCTCGACGGTAGGGGAGCTCCGGGGTTCCTGTTTCAATCGCTCCACTGCTCCATCACTGACCCCATTTTCTCCGATCCCATGACCCCACATCACTCTTCTTCCTTTTTTCTTCTTCTACCAGTAACCTCACTGTTCCGGGATTCTTGCTGTACATAGCGTACAAGTTGAGGCGACCCCCATACCTCAAAAAATAGCGATCGGTGATATAAATGGGTACTGGGAAATGGAGATATAGGTTAAGCTCATCCCACCCTACCTGAAAGTGAGATGAACAGGACTTAGGCATTTCGACTAAAAAAACCCAGTTTTTTACCGAATCTCCGATGCTCTAATTTCTTACTCAACAGTTAACAGTTAACTGTTAACCGTTAACTGTTAACTGTTAACACACATCGCCTAAAATCTAAAATCTAAAATCTAAAATCAATATGGCTAGCCCAACGGTAAGGAGCGACATTAATCAATCAAATCCATCGTGGCAAGTACGTCGAGAATTGCCGCTAATGGTTCGTAGGTGTGGCGCTTGGGCAGTTGAAGTATCATTAATTGTTGCTAGTTCCTTAGTTCCATTTACGATCGGAACATTGGCTAATAATGCAATCAAGAGTGTACCTCTCAACCCCGCAGTCGCCGCCACATCCGAAGCGATCGCACAAACTTTAGCAATTCCGATCCGCGATCGCAACCCGCGAGTCACTCCCCTAACTAATTTATTCTGGTCTGGCGCACTTATAGCCCCCATAGCTGTAGCTGGATGGCAACTATATTTACTCGCTAAAAAAGGTCAAACTTCCCCCAAGCGCTGGTTTGGTGTCAAAGTCATCTCGGAGTCGGGTGCAGCACCGGGGATACTACGCGCCTTGGCCCGCGAAAGTTTGGGACGTTGGGGAATACCAGTCGGCATTGCTTACACATTATGGCGCATCAGTGGTGCTTTTCCCGATTTAGTCATTTTAATGGGAATGAGTGGCTTAATGCTGCTAGGAGACGGCTTAGCGACTAAATTTGATCCAAAACGGCGCACAGGACATGATCGTTTAGCGGGTACTTTTGTCACCGATGCCGGAGCATTATCAAGTAATACGACAAATCCCTTTATGGGGCAAGATTGGAGTGATGAAGATGCTGCGATCGCGGCCCTGGTCTTAACACCAGAAGCTTCAGCAGATGGGAGTCGCGGCCTTTGGGCCTGGATGCGCCAACACCCCGGACTAACTCTACTAATAGTTACTATTCTGGGTATGACCTCAGTTTTGGGAACCTTTATCGGCACCCAAATTTACATTCAAAGTCAGGCAAATTTGCGGGATTTCAAACAGCGCGACGACAAAGTATTTCTAGCTTTAGTTAACAAATTATCCCCAATGTCGCCCAATGGCATAGCCGAACGACGGGCAGCAATTTTAGCTTTAGGTGTAGTCGAAGATTCCCGCGCCATACCATTATTAGCAGATCTGCTTGGTCAAGAAGAAAATCCCACTCTCGTTGATTCAATTCAGCAAGCTTTAGTGAGTGCGGGGCTGAAAACCTTACCTTATTTGCAGAGGTTAAATCAAGCCCTTAGCAATGACTTAGATTCTATGCGCTACGGCGGAAATGCCAAAGAACGACAGTTAGCTGCTATTCGGCAAAGGGCTACTCAGAGAGCGATAGCCAAAATTCTCACCGTGAATCGAGGGAAACTTAATAATATCGATCTCAGCCGCACAGATTTAAGTCAAACTGCTTCTGGCTCCGCTCAATTCACTTTAGTATTAGACAAAGGCGACCTATCAGGAATTAACTTAAGAAGCACCAATCTTACTAATGCTATCCTACCAGGTATCCGCTTTTACGGAGCGGGAGCAGATGCTCGTTTTGGTACTTTTGATGACTGGAGAGCAGATTTGAGTGGCGCTAATTTTGAAGGTGCAAATCTCACTGGTGCATTCTTGAATAATATAACGATGAACCGCACTAATTTTCTACGCTCAACTCTGAACAAAGCTAATTTATCTTATAGTATTTTGAGCGGAGCTAACTTCAGCAGTGCCAAGTTAATTGGAGCAGATTTGCGGCAAGCTTTATTACAAGATGCCACTTTCACAGGTGCGGATTTAGGAAGTGCAAATTTGTCGCGCACGAATTTGGAGGGTGCGCGTTTAGGACAAGTTAAAGCTCAAGGCGCTCTATTTCCAGAGACAAACTTGAGAAAATCCGATTGGCAAGGTGCAGATTTATCGGGAGCAGATTTGAGCAAAGCCAATCTCCAAAATGCAGATCTGACTTCAGTCAAACTTGCTAGTGCAAATTTAAGCAATACTCAACTGCAAGATGCTAATTTTCGGAATGCAGATGTAAGTTTAGTCAATTTCCGAGGTGCTAATGTTACAGGAGCTAACTTTAAAGGGGCAATGTTTGTGACAGGAAAGCAAAATCGACCCGATCAATTTATTCAAAGTCCACCTGTTAATTCTAAATCAGGGCGTTTACAAGGAGTTGATTTTACAGAGGCTAAAAATTTAGAGGCCAGTCAAGTAGCTTATATTTGCTTGCAGGGAGGGATTCATCCCCGTTGTCCCCAGAAAAATTAATAGTTTTATTCTCCCACTACCTCAGCACTTGAAACCGCTGCTAAACAAAGTCGGCCTATGCTAACTAAGTAGCTGGACATAAATAAACGCTATAAAATGCACAGGTCGGCGCTCGCCGACAGTCTCTATGGCTATGAAAAACATCGCTTTTCGCGGCGAGCGCCTACCCTACGTTTAATTATGTCCGACCACTTAAAAAGCTGACTGTGTATGCCTTCTTCCTTCTCTCCTAGATAACTAAATTTTTCTTCCTTCTTTCTTCTTCCTTCTTCCTAGTTTGGTTAGTTCGGGTTGTATAATAAACCTTTGGAATTCATCAGCAGGCAAATTAATCTATGAACGCAGCCGACGACAAAAATATTGTCAGGGAATATTTTAACTCTACTGGCTTCGATCGCTGGCAGCGAATTTACGGCGACGGTAAAGTGAATAAAGTTCAACTTGATATCCGCACAGGACATCAGCAGACTGTTGATACAGTGCTAGAATGGCTCGTCGCTGATGGCAATTTGCCGGGTCTGTTAGTTTGTGATGCTGGTTGTGGCGTGGGTAGTCTCAGTATTCCCTTAGCTGAAGCTGGAGCAATTGTCTATGCTAGCGATATCTCTGAAAAGATGGTAGCAGAAGCCTATGAAAGAGCTAATGCTGTTCCGGGAAAGGCTAATAATGTCACCTTTACGGCTCAAGATTTGGAGGCTTTGAGTGGTCAATACCATACAGTTATCTGTCTGGATGTGCTGATTCACTACCCTCAAGAACAAGCTGAGGGGATGATTAGTCATCTAAGTTCTATGGCCGAGTCGCGAGTAATTGTCAGTTTTGCCCCGAAAACTTTAGCCTTAACTGCTCTCAAGAAAATTGGGGAATTTTTTCCAGGGCCAAGTAAAACTACCCGCGCCTATCAACATCGGGAAACTGATATTATCAAGATTCTAGAAAGCAATGGTTTTACAATTCGGCGGCAGGGAATGACTAGCACTAGCTTTTATTATTCTCGCATACTCGAAGCTGTGCGGCACTAGGGAATGATAATTAAATAATTTATATGACTTACGTAAATTGTTTGTAACGCCGCCCTCTGGGCGGTAATTTACCACCCAGAGGGCGTTACGTAAACTATGCGTAAGTCTTATAATTAGTAAAATAGCTTTTATAGCAACTGCCAAGGTAATTATGGAGCTAAAATATTTCTGAATTTGTAGGGAGATTTAGGCAATAAATTTTATCCTAAACCACCCCTTACATAGTCTCGATTCAGATTCACAACACCCAAACCCCCCACGATCGCACCGAATTTCCTAACTTCCATTTAATTTTGAAACACCTCATCGGAAAACATTTCAGTTAGCGTCCGTAGATATGGTAAAAATACCATGACATCTTCAGGAGGTAAGCGGTCGTGGATTTCCCACAACAAAACTAGCAGCATATCCTGCACTAATTTCCAACTTACGTGCAGTCTGGGATATAACATCACGCAGAGGGGAAATAGTTCTTGCTGTGCTGGCCGAATGCTATCTTCTAGGGCACACAAACATAAGTAGCTTTGAAAAATTTCTACATCCCGAATGCTAGAAAGTTTTACCATTGTATCGCTCAGATAGCCGCTACTGCTGCGATAGCCTTGATGCTGAGAACTGACGCGATCCTGTACAACACTAGCAATCTGAGTCGTGTTTTGCAACAAATGCTGCACTGCTACCAAAGCTTTTGAGTTGCGATCGTGATTCCCTGCGGCTGCTTGGATTTCTCCGAACGGTATGTGCAGGTAATCATCGATAATTTTTAAGTAAGGTACTAACTGCAATTGCTCTGTCTGGGAAAGACTTTCTAATAAGAATTGCCCCAGATAATGAAACTCCATCGTGACAAATCCCAGGACTAGCGGATCTGCGTGGGAGTATTTGCTTCGTATTTCAATTATATCTCTGCCCACTACTACTGATAGGCGAGCAGGAGATTCTTCTTCTGCATAGGCATCAATTGCTTTGGCGTATAATTTACGAGCATCGGCAATAATTTGGGAAGGATTAATTAAGTCGGGACTGATGGCGTGACGTTCTATATCTTGACCTAGAAGAGTTTGCACTTTACCCCAAGCTATGTCGCTGGCTACTTTTAGGGTATCCGTCAGCTTGTCAACTATTCTAGCCCGATTTCCCTCAAATTCCGGTAATTGCTGAGTTTGAGGAGCTTTGAGCTGCGATCGCTTCTCGTGAGAGGCAACTGTAGTGTAATATTTTTTGGCCCAGTTAACTGCTATGGAAGAAACGTTCGACTCAGAGGATTGGTCGTTGGCAGTTATTTCGGGACGGTTGATGAGTTGAGGATGCGGTACTAAAGTTGTTATTAGCTCCCTATCTACATCATCTTTAGGTACGGATAATTTAGATTGTGAGATGTTAGTCATTAAAACCCTCGATTTTTTGTGTAAAGGAAATCCTCGACCGACTAGCTCACCCTTTAAGTTTCTTAACTTCTATTGTTTCACATTTCTTTAAGAATTTTCACCCGCCATCTTGCTACAAGTCATCGGCCATTTGGCTTATCATCGGCCATTTGGCTTATCATCTGCCATTTGGCTTAAGTGTGAATGTATTTGAAAATACAAAAAATTCTTACCTCTGCACCCTTCCGAATCTATTTACAAGTCTGAAACCGGGTTGAAGCAAACTTTGTCACTTACTCTAAGTTATAATTTTTATATCCAGCAATATCTTAAGCAAGATATTAGGATCGGATAGTTTTGGGAGATGTGTGCGTTATCGGCTGAAGATTGGAAGCCAAATTAGTAGGACTTGCTGAAATTTTTGGTAGGCAATTAAAGTTTATCGACTCGTATACTTTATAAAAGTTAACACAACTGCGGCTCAATTGTAAATAAAAAATAAAAGTTATATTTTGAGAAAAATTCTATAATAAATACCTCTGAAGATAGATCCACTGATGCGTTATATCTGAATTACTTCTAACTAATCGTAAAAGCATATCTTCAGGCTAACATCTTCAATGTCTACCTCCCACAAGGATAATTTCCTCTGAGTGAGAGTAAAAAGTCCGCCAGCTACCTCCCTAATTGCTAAGCTTCTTGTACCATTAACAAAGCGAGCGAGAGGGAGTGGTAAAGATGAGTGTGAGTAGGAATACTAAAAGCAATATTAGATTCGGGACTGACGGGTGGCGGGGGATTATTGCCGAGGACTTTACCTTCGCCAACGTGCGGAAGGTGACGCGGGCGATCGCCAGCTATCTAGAAAGTGCTTATACTAAAGATCGCCCAGTTTTAATCGGCTACGATACCCGCTTTCTTGCTGACCAGTTTGCTCGCACTGCCGCTGAAGTCCTAGCAGAGTTAGGATGGAATATCAAGGTGGCGGAGCGAGATTGTCCTACGCCAGTCATTGCTTACAGCGCCAAATATTTAAACTCTGCTGGGGCCTTAATGTTCACGGCAAGTCATAACCCTGCACCCTACTGTGGTATTAAGTATATTCCTGACTACGCAGGCCCCGCGACACCAGAAATTACCGATACGATTTCGGTGCATATTGCGGAGGCTGCTGATGGAGAGCCTTTAGGCAAAATTAGCGATAAAATCTCTACCTTTGACCCGAAACCAGATTATTTAAAATTTCTTTACACGCTGATAGATATAGAGCAAATTCGTTCTGCTAACTTGAAAGTGAAGTATGATGCTCTCTACTCAACTTCTCGCGGTTATTTGGATACAGTTTTGGAACACTGCGGGTGTGAAATCGAGACTTTCCATTGCTGGCGAGATGTGCTATTTGGCGGTGGGATGCCGGAAGCAAAGGGAGAGCAATTAGAATGCTTAGTAGAGGCTGTAAAGAAAGATGCAGCGGATTTGGGTTTGGCGACAGATGGAGATAGCGATCGCTTTGGTATAGTTGATGAGAAGGGAAATATCCTCGCTCCGAACTCAGTATTACTGCTACTAGCACGGCACTTAATTAAGAATAGGGGCAAAACGGGCGCGATCGTTCGTACAGTTGCAACTACCCACCTGCTAGACAATTTCGCTGCTAAGTACGATTTAGAAATTTACGAAACGCCAGTAGGTTTCAAATACATCGGCGCTAAAATGCGGGAAACAGCCGTACTCATTGGCGGCGAAGAATCTGGAGGTTTGAGCGTATTGGGTCATATTCCTGAGAAAGATGGCATCTTAGCTGGTATGCTGGTAGCAGAAGCGATCGCGATCGAAGGCAAACCCTTATCTCAGCTAGTAGAAGAAGCTGTCACAGAAGCAGGTGGCCCCTTATACGAAAAGCGGATCGATTTTCACCTCAATGACGCTTACAAAGCCGCAATTATCCAATACTTCACACGCAATCCCCCGACAGACATCGCCGGAGTTAAAGTTAAAAAAGTAGGATATAAAGACGGGATTAAACTGTATTTGGAAGATGGCGGGTGGGTGCTGATGCGCCCTTCCGGGACTGAACCTCTCTGGCGAGTTTATCTAGAAACCGAATCTGTGGAAAAACAAGCGCAAATTGTCCAAGAGATAGAAAATATTATCAACCAATTAGAACCAACATGAGTTTTGAGATCGAGTTATGAGTCCTGTAATTCTAAGTGTAAGATAAGTTTTTAGTATCAACTCAAAGCTGTAGAATATTCCAATTTACAAAGCAAGATCAAAACTCAAACTTCAAAACTTTATTAACCCTTTTTTATGAAAACTATTCCCCATCTTCTCATTAGTGTAGTTGTAGCTACCTCAGTAAGCGCGATCGCAATTTTATCAGTGCAGAATGCCACCCCAGTATCCTTAAACTTCCTCTTTTTCCAATCAATTGAAATTCCGGTAGGAGTAGTATTAGCTTTGAGCGCGACAGCAGGAATATTAGGCGGCGCAATCCTCCAACCTATGTGGAGCATCCCTGGGGGGAGCGGGGGAGCAGGGGGGCAGGGGAGCAGGGGAGCAGGGGAGCAGGGGAGCAGGGGAGATGGTAATTAGCAATTAGCAATTAGCAATTAGCAATTAGGCAATTAGCAATTAGCCATTACCCATTACCAATTACCCATTACCAATTAAAGTGAATATACTTGACCATCAATCAATAGCCGAGTAATCCCCTTTGCTTGTAAATAGGGAGCAGTTTTTTGTAGCAACTGGCCATCAGGTACTTTAAAAACACGCTGGTTTCGGGTCGAAAAACGGCGGGCTACTCGGTGATTGTCAAAAACTGGCAGAGTTTTCTCTCTAATTTCTTCAGGAGGAATCTGTCCGAGTTCGCCAAAAGCTTTCAGAGGCCGAGTAATCAATTCCGCAGCACGGTCAACTACCAAATAGCAGATTTTAGGAAGAGACGCTTCACTTAGCGGCAAAACTTGAAGCAAAGTTTTACTCCGAAGCTGTATAGAAACTCCGGGGCGAGAGTTTGCCATCCCCTCAAAATCGTCGTCTTCCAAATCATCTGAGCCGAAATCATCTAAATCATCATCATCATCATCATCTTCCTCATCCTCATCCTCGTCAAAATCACTAAACTCTTCAGCTTCTAGAGGCCCTTCATCTCCAAGCATTTCGCCTAAATTCCTAGCCCCAGCACCATAATCCTCATCCACAAACTCTGGCGCATCCTCTTCTGGCAACTCAGAAACATCCAAACGCCGAGGTATAACTTCTCGGACATCAATCTTCGCACGGGTTTCAGGGGTAGCTCTCGTGCGCTTGCGGATGAGCTTTGAGTTCGGGATTGGGTCAGAAGCGCCGGGATATACAGACTCAGAGAGATTGGTATCTGCTGATTCATCAACATCCGGCGCTATCGGCTGGGAAATACTGCTTTGGGAATGAGGCAAACGCTTTTGCTTTTGGTGGACTAGGGCATCGTATTCTGCCTCTGACAAAGCGCTCTGGAGGATACGCCTGACGGTAGAACTGCTCACCCCATAGCGCTTAGCTAGGGTAATAGTATTTTCCTCGGAGTGTCTATACAGTCCAAGGATTTCGTGTTTGTCAGATTCGGAGAGTTTTGTAGGCATCATGCCGAGTTTCCAAGCAAAGAGACGGGAGGGCGTGCAGCGTCAAAGCGCTGTATTTTAGATTTTAGATTTGAGATTTAAGATTTGAGTATTTCCAGAGAAACCTATCGCTAGCGGCTAATCGAAAAATTCTGCACTCAAAAATCCCTAAGCTGACCGCCGCCCGCGCCTACTCTGGCGAGAACGGGTTGAGATGTCATGTTCTAAAATAGCTCCAACACCAAATAGGATAGCGCTGAAGACAAAAAATACTTCAAGCAAGCTGCCACTTTGATAATCACCTTCAGCCTGAGTATCGCGCCACTTGAAGTACATATCTGCAATGTAAAGGGAAAAAGTGGCGGCGGCAATCATGCGCCAAGATTGGGAAAAACGCCCGCCCCAAAAGGCAAGGAGTAGAGCTGTAGCAATAATTAGCAGAAAAACGTCGCCAATGATGTAAAACAAATTCACCCAATAAGCATAGGGAGTGAGCTGTACGTCAAGGGCCTGAACCCAAGCTGGTGCGTTTGATTTTTCTTCGACTTCGGCTTCAGCTTCTGGGTCAGTTGCAGCGGCTGCGGATGTTTGTGGTTTTGGGTTAGTTGAATCTGTCAGTCCCGGAGCTTTTGCAGCTTTCAGCTCAGGTGTGGCAACTGTTTCCACTTGGGGCGCAGGTGCAGAACCCAAACCAAATTGGGCCTTGAAAAAGTCAGGGGCCGCAACCCAGGAAGCTATAGCAATACCAATTATGGCAATTCCCCCCAACAACCCCCACTGCCAAACTTCTAGATTCAAACGCTTGGAAGTAACAGCTAGAACCATGCCCCAGATCAGTGCCACGTAACTGCCTACATAGAAGACATCGGCTGGGGAGATATCGGGGTCAAGTCCAAAATATAACTCCCAAACGCCAAATACCACATTTGCTAGAAAGTAGAACAGCATCCCCAGACCAATGCCTAGCCAGACATTACGCCCACTGACCATTTGAGGGCTTTGCCAGTTTCTAAAACAGACTAAAGCTGCTCCTAGATAAGCCCCGCATTCAAAAATATAGGTGCCGATGGAGTACCAAAGGGGCAGTCCTTCCTCCTGAGAAAGGGGGACGCTGAACAGCAGAAAGAACAACAGTGCCAATACAGCCCAAACAACTCCCAAAATCACGAGAGTCTGAGCTGAGAGGAAGGATGGAGAAGTAGATGACTTTTCTGAAGTGCTGCTCATAGGGGTTCAAGAGACATAATTAGCAATTGAATTGCAGAAAATGTAAGTGGGAGTGAAACTGCCTGAACAGTTGGGCTTTTCTATACAAGTCTGTCATCCAGCGTTGCATATTGGTGCCGCCTGCGGTGGAATTATCAAAGATTTTTTATTGTGTCCACAGTTTGGCAAGGGGAGATTGTTTCAACCAAGCGATAAACTGGGAGCGATCGCCTGCTGGCATATCTTGCAAGATTTCGTTGACTCCTTCGGCAAAGGTGGTATTGCCAAAATAGGACTTGCCCAGCCTATGGAGTTCTTGCAGTAAGGTATTGAGGTGCTGCTCTTGCCAAGAAGGTATTTTGAGGCTGTGGAGTGGATCGACGGTTAGCAAATTTTTGACCGCATCTGGGGAGTCTGCGTGCGGGAAGTTCCCCTGCTGAAATACCTTAGCGATATCTTTCTGAAACGATGCGGCTTGCCGAGCACCTAAAAGGTCTTCAACGTCGAAGTAAACAGCTTGGAGCAGCAGCAGACAAGCTTGTGCGAATAGTGGAGCCTTGGCTTCGGAGCCGACTGGTTCTTCACTGGCAAGCTGATCTAAACGGACTTTTCCCCAGACGCTATATCTATCCGGCTCTTCTAGCAAAACGCAGGCTTTGCCTCGATTGTCGGTTAGATCCCGCCACAAGGCTCTGGCCTCTTCTGCTTGTTTGCCGTTGAAAGCGCTGATTAGGCGAAAGGTCTGCCCCTGATAATTGAGAATTGGGATCTGCTGATCCCGTTTTGGATGTTGAAAGCTGGTGATTTCGACATCCTGTCGTTTCAGAATAAACATGACACTGCGATTTGACTCCTGTCATGGCCGGGGGTGCTTTGCAAGTCATTGTACTCACGCATGGCGTGAGTTGCTACCTGCTGACGACTGATGGGTGGGTTTGGCTAAGCTGCGATCGCCCATCTGGACGCAGCCGCTCAGCTAACTCCCTTTAACTAACACCCTATCTTAATCTATGCTTTAATGATCTAGTTTGGTCTGTAAATTTGCTGCCAACCTCTGTGAGTCCCTTTTCCCTCTGTGCCCATTTTTTCCGAATTAGTGGTTTGACTATGACGCAAGCTAAGATATAATCGATTTATATCTATAAGATTGGTTGGCTCAAAAATGTTGGGTGCGTAACTCAGTTGGATAGAGTAGCGGATTTCTAATCCGCCTGCCGCAGGTTCGAGCCCTGCCGTACCCGTTTTCACTTAATCCGAACTCTCAATACTTGCCCGTCCTAGTAGACTAGCTGAGCAATTTGAGGGTTCATATTTTATGCAGTACACCACAGCTCGGATAAATGTCTAGCAACTGCCACAACGCTCAGGACATTTTCCATCCCCCAAACCATTTCTAGTATTGCATTTTCCTCCTGCCTGCTGCCTCCTGCTATACCTGCGGATCGGGCAATTTGAAAAATAGATAGGATCGGGACTTACGTAAAAGTATCCGTAACTCGGCTTACTGGGAGCCTGCATGAGTCATGAACAGCAAAAGGATTTAGACTAAGATAAAGAATTAAGAAGCGGGATATACAATCCCTCCGCAGGATGAAATGAGATATTTAAGAATAAATTACCCCTGATTCTATGTATACCAATATACATTTAATCTTTTTTAATAATTCCATTCATAAATCGCATGAAGCTGATGTAGTTAGTGCATAGTTTGACTTGAATTAAACTATATAATCAAGCTAAGATATAAATTACCTATAAGCAATGGTCGCCAGTCTGTTTACCAGGAAATTCTAATGAATACCCAAATACGCAAGGAATTGAAGACTCCGCTTCTTGACCAAGTTCAGAGCAATAGTATTAATGGTTCTGAGTTTGATGATTGGGCAAAGGCCGTCAAACGTCAGATGATTGCTGCACTCTCTAAAAAAGGTGCGATTGAACGTCCCTAAAATAATCTATAGGCTCTGTTGAGATAAAATCGCTACAGTAGCCTGGTAGGGTGGACAATGTTAGTAAACTATATTTGTCGTAAAAAAATATAAATTGTGGCTACCCTCACCCTACTCTCCTCAACTTAATATATCGCTATTGTGGGTACTAATAGCTTTAATTATTACTTACCAATGTCTAAAATAGTAATAACTTTAGTCATTCAATTATTAGAAATGACTAAAGTTATTACTATGAATATCTCCTAAACTAGATTCTGTCGCCAAAAAAGCTCCACTGGGTCAGCCTTCACCCTAATATATTACTTGTTAGGAACGAATTTAAGTGCTGCTGAATTCATGCAATATCGCAGTCCAGTCGGTTTGGGGCCGTCATTAAATACATGACCCAGATGAGCGTTACAGGCAGCACACAGCACCTCTGTACGGCGCATAAACAAAGTATTGTCTGATTCGGATTTCACATTTTCTTGATTGATGGTATCATAGAAACTTGGCCACCCAGTACCAGAATTGTACTTAGTTTCTGAGCTAAACAGGTCATTGCCGCAGCAGACGCATTTGTAAATACCAGCCTGTTTTAGATCGTGATATTCACCTGTAAAAGCTCTTTCTGTACCCTTTTTTCTGGTGACATGAAACTGTTCCGGGGTGAGCTGCTCTTTCCATTCAGACTCAGACTTTTTAACTTTGTTAACCATGTTTTGCTCCTCCCTTAAGTTTGCTTGGATGTAAAATCATGCTGACTTCAATATTAGCGGCAGCGCATTAAAATGTACATACCAAGGAAGTAGTAATAAACGCGAGCTCGACGGGAGCGATCGTTAGGCTCAATAGGGATGGACTGGCTCGCTAGTTTATGTGGAGCGTCACGATCGCAACTATCCTGTGAAGACTCTTAAAGCGTAGGATGAAGCAACCGGAGTTAAGCGCTCGGAGCCTCCAACTGTGCTTGGACTTGCCTAGTGCATCAATTGTGGCGATCGAGAGCGATAATCCTCATAGACCGATAGGGTTGGCTGCATCGATGTTACATGAAACGTGCGTAAGTCCTACGATTTAAAACCTTTTGAAAACCGTTCTAAGGCTGAATAAACACTCCAATACCATTATGAACGCGAGCAGCAGTCTGAGGCGGCCGATCGATGAGTTGACCTCCTAAATAAAGGCTTGTAGAACTACCGCCGTCCAAATTCAAAGCGTCAACAGCGCCCATTTGCTGCATGATTTGGGCAATCTCCCTAAAAGTAGCCCCCGCACCTCCGGCGCGGTTGTGAATGGCAACAATTAACAAATTCCCATTAGCAGCGATCGCAACTGCACTGCGAATAGCTGTTTGCTTAACATAAGCATCGCTAAATCCTTCGGCTTTGGCATCTAGGAAAACTTGACTGTTTTGCACCAACACGGGGCCGCCGCCCAAAATATAAGGATAGCGGTTAAAATCGGCCGGAACTGTGGCAGTTTCCAGGCGCAAGCTTGTCCCGACAGGGATCTGATTGGCTATTGTCGGGTTAGAACGCAGGGTCAGTAAATAGCCGTTAGCAGGAATGGGAAATGAGGTTTTCCCTGCTGTACCTCCGGGAGATTGGCTAATAACTTGTTCGTTTTGGACTGTGATTATAATTTCGCCATCGGAGAAAGGGGTGTAACTTGTTCCCCATTTAGCAGTGTAGCGACCAATGCCAGCTTGGACGTAGGCGCTATTAAGGTGAGCGATCGCTAAACGCTCTCCTTTTGAGGTAATTAAGCTTTCTTGCAGGCTCAAGCGCCCAATTTTGATGTCTCCGTTATCATTCCAAGCGATCGCACCTCGGTTCAAAATCGGCCCCGATAACCACTGATTATCTCGCCGAATTGCTCCCAAGGCTAGGCGATTAATCCGGTTAAAAAATCCTGCATTGATAGCAGCAGCGACGTTGGAGAGTTCGGCTGTTTGTAATAAAGGTGCAGTACCGGTGTCAGTTGGGGGATTACTTAGAATTGGTCTAATTTTCAATCCAGACTGGCGGGGATTGATTTCTAGCCAGACTACGGGAAATTTAGAATTACCTAAGTTACGGTATTGCGATCGCCACCGCAATCCGGGAGCCCAAAGAATATCTCTTTCTACCAAAGAATCGGGGCGGATGTCGATGACTAAGCGATGCCTACGGCTGGCTACGCCTACGCGATTTCCCAGGGTAAAAACTAGAGGCCGCCAACCCAAGGGAATATTAACTCGGATCTTAGTTTGGTTAGTCGATGATTCTACCTTGAGAGATTGTAGATGTTTACCCGCTCCCAAAGTACGCGCTATAAGGGCGCGATCGAGTACAGCATCAACTGTAATTAGCCATTCCTGAGTTCGTACTTGGGGTGTTGGTTTCGGTGTTTGGGGTTTTGTGGGATCGTCTGGCGTATCTCTACCTGTTGGTTTTGTGGGATCGTCTGAAGTGTCTTTAGGCTTTGGGTTTGGGGTTCTAGGTGGTGGTTCTACGTAGGTGAGTTGCCAGAAAGTGGGACGATCTAAATCTAGAACAATGCGATCGCCCCATTCTTGTTTTCCCACCCGAATTGCTGTTAATTTTGCTGGTTGGGTGGAGATTTTGAGCGTATTACCATCAGCGGAGATTTGCCAGCCAACTTTTTTGGCAAAATCTGTAATATCTAAATAGCGGTATTGAGGAGTTAAACGAGTCGCAAGACCATCTGTTTGAGATTGGGAAAACCACTGCACCGGCTGTTTAGTAGCATCACCAGAGTTTAATAGTTCAATGCCAGCTATTTCCATCAAGCTAACATCAGCAATCCAAGTGCGGACGCTAGAAGTCCCACCAATAGCCTGCTGGCTCCAAGCTGCCCTGAAAGTGTTACCATTTAAAGAGACTTGGCGACCTTGGTTTGGGTCGTTAGCAGGTGATACGACAGATTGAGCCAATATTTTTTCTGAGGAATAGAGAGAGAGCTCTTGAGCGAGGGAGCGGGGGGGCGGGGGAGCGGGGGAG
>NZ_KB235899.1:30123-104098 GCF_000332155.1 Kamptonema formosum PCC 6407
AAGATTTAACTTCCTCATCTCCCCCATCTCCCCCATCTCCCCTGCCCCCCTGCCCCTCAGCTCCTCTGCCCCTCAGCTCCTCTACCCCCCTGCCCCCCTGCCCCTCCTGCCCCTCCTGCCCCCCTGCCCCTCCTGCCCCCCTGCCCCCCCGCCCCCTCTGCCCCTCTAGCGGCTTGGTTTACGACTAAACAAAGAGCGATCGCGATCGCAGGCTTTACCAAAAAACGAGTGAAAAGCCCAAGGCTTTTAAGCATAATGTTGACTTTTTGCTTGAGTGTTGTATCATAACAGAACCATTTTTCCTCAAAAACCTCCTTGGCAACCCTGCGGCTCAAGCCTAGAGAGGAATTGCGAAAAAAAACCAGGTTTTAGCCTGCTTCGTAACATCCTCTTAGAATCCCCTGCACTAACGCCTGGGGAAAATCAACAGGCCGTAACTCAAAAATTAGGTTTTTGTTTCTAAAGCAGCCATACTCAACCAACTATCTCGGTTGATTTAGACCTGGGAATGTCAAATAATAAAAAGGGAAGGTTTGACTTATCCCCGCACTGACATGAACGAGATTGCACCTACCCTAGAGAGGGCGGGTGGATTTTGCGTCTATGGGGTCAGCCAAGCGGCGAAATGGCAAAGTTGACAAAAGGGGGCTAAAGTAATGACGAGCCTGTTTTATTAGCTAACTAAGCAGGCAGAATGCCTAGCTTGCAGGCCGGGGAACCATTCAAGGGCAAGCTTGATGCCAGCACTGCAATTAAAAAGTAAAAATGCAAAATTAAAATTAAGAACTTGAATTCTTTCATTTTTAATTTTTAATTTTTAATTTTTAATTAATACTGCACGCATAGCGTATTCTGTATAACATTTTCACAGGCTACCTGTCAGGATAATTAGGATCTGCGAGTAGGGTTTCTGGGCAAGGTCATAGCAGCACAAATAGTGAATTTTTATCGATTTTTCTGGCTCTTTGCTGTTTTAGGATTTACCGTTCTCCCACCGCTTGGCAGCCCTCTTTCCAAAAGTACAAAAGACTCAATCAAACAAACACAGCAATAGTAGTATTCAATCGACATGGGTAACACGAGCGTGAATCATAACCGAGATCTACATTCAGGCCAAAATTCAGGAACTCCCTATCCGGGCCAAAGGTGGCTAGTGGAAGAGAGAGATGCCTGCGGGGTGGGATTTATAGCCAATCAAACAGGGGTTGCAACACACGAAATTATTGCTAAAGCCTTGCCAGCTTTAACTTGTCTGGAACATCGCGGCGGTTGTAGTGCTGACTCTGATTCTGGAGATGGTGCGGGTTTGATGACGGCCATCCCTTGGGAATTATTACAGGAATGGTTTGCACAGCAGCAAATCCAGACTCCGAAACCGGAAAACAGCGGCGTGGCAATGATATTTTTGCCCCCAGACAAAGAGAACGCCGCTATTGCTCGCCAAGTAGTCGAGCAAACCCTCGCAGATCAAAATTTAAATCTGGTAGGTTGGCGAGAAGTTCCAGTTAAACCTGAAGTTTTGGGGATACAGGCGCGGGAAAATCAACCACAAATTGAACAATTAATTGTTAGTTCTGAAAAATTGCAAGGAGATGCACTGGAACGACAATTATTTCTTACTCGCCGGACTATTGGCGAAACCCTTTTTCAGCGTTCTGGTTTTCCCCGTAAAGAATTTTACGTTTGCTCTTTTTCAACGCGCACAATCGTCTATAAAGGTATGGTGCGATCGGCCGTGTTGGGAGAATTTTACACGGATTTAACCAATCCTGCTTACAAAAGCCCCTTCGCTGTCTATCATCGACGCTTCAGTACGAATACTATGCCGCGATGGCCTCTGGCTCAACCGATGCGCCTGTTAGGTCACAATGGCGAAATCAATACGCTATTAGGCAATATCAACTGGATGACGGCGCGGGAAGCAGATTTAGCTCATCCGCATTGGGCTGATACTGATGTCCCTACATTTAAGCCCACAGTTGACGCGGAGAACAGCGACTCGGCTAATTTGGACAATATCATGGAGTTGCTGGTGCGTTCGGGCCGCTCTACTTTAGAATCATTAATGATTTTGGTGCCGGAGGCTTATAAAAATCAGCCAGCTTTGGCTCCCTATCCTGAAATTGTCGATTTTTATGAATATTACAGCGGTATTCAAGAGCCTTGGGATGGGCCGGCGCTGTTGGTATTTAGTGATGGGAAACAGGTAGGCGCTACCCTCGATCGCAATGGTTTGCGACCCGCTCGTTATTGTATTACTAAAGATGGCTTGGTGATTGTAGCTTCGGAAGCAGGAGTTGTGGATATTCCCGAAGCAGATATTGTGGAAAAAGGCCGCTTAGGGCCAGGACAGATGATTGCTGTTGATTTAGATAGCAATGAAGTTCTGAAAAATTGGGAAATTAAGCAGCGGGCTGCGAAGGCATATCCTTATGGTGAATGGTTGCAAAAACACCGTCAGACTATGCCAGTAGGAGATTTTGCTCAGAGTACAAGTCTGGATGCTCAGACTTTACTCCGTCATCAAACTGCTTTTGGCTATACGGCGGAAGATTTGGAAATGGTGATCGCGGATATGGCGAGCACGGGGAAGGAACCAACTTTTTGTATGGGGGATGATATTCCTCTGGCGGTGCTTTCTGGGCGACCACATTTGCTTTATGACTATTTCAAACAGCGTTTTGCTCAGGTGACAAATCCGCCGATTGACCCGCTACGGGAAGGGATGGTGATGTCTCTAAGTATGCAGTTGGGCGAACGGGGGAATTTGTTGGAAGCGAAGCCGGAAAATGCCCGGATGCTGAAGATTAATTCGCCGGTATTGAATGAGGCGGAATTGGCTTGGTTGAAGAGTAGAGAAGCTTTCCCGGTTAAGGAGTTATCTACGCTGTACGCGATCGCCCAAGGCCCTGCTGGTTTGGAGGCCGCAGTTAAGCAACTTTGTCAGGCGGCGGCGGCGGCGATCCGATCGGGTGCGAAAATTATAGTTCTCAGCGATCGCGTGGCGAAGGAAGAAGGGGGAATTTCTTCTGCTGTTTTAAGTACGGAATATACCTACATTCCGCCGATGCTGGCTGTGGGTGCGGTTCACCACCACTTGATCCGCGAAGGGTTGCGGATGAAGGGTTCGCTAATTGTGGATACGGCTCAGTGTTGGAGCACTCACCATTTTGCTTGTTTAATTGGCTATGGTGCGATCGCTATTTGTCCTTATTTGGCTTTGGAAAGCGTCGGCCATTGGTGGTCTGATTCCAAGACTCAAGCTCTGATGGAGCGGGGAAAACTGGCTAAGATTACCTTAGCAGCGGCTCAGGCTAAGTATCGCAAGGCGGTAGAAGATGGCTTGCTGAAGATTATGTCGAAGATGGGGATTTCGCTGCTGTCTAGCTATCAAGCGGCGCAAATCTTTGAGGCGATCGGTATTGGTGGCGATTTGCTGGATTTGGGTTTCCGGGGGACTGTTTCTCGGATTGGCGGCTTGAGTATCAAAGAATTGGCTACTGAGGTGATTTCCTTCCACAGCAAGGCTTTCCCCGAATTGAGCGGTAAGAAACTGGAAAATTATGGCTTTGTCCAGTTCCGGCCAGGCGGTGAATATCACATGAATAGCCCGGAAATGGCGAAGGCGCTACATAAGGCTGTCACCAGCTTTAAAGAAGGGGCTAGGGGAGAGGGGCTAGGGACTAGGGAAAGAGAAGAAAATTCTGGCTCTACCCCTTCTTCCGCTTATGAACATTACGAGGTTTACAAGCAGCAGTTGGAACATCGGCCCGTAACTGCTTTGCGGGATTTGTTGGATTTCCAGAGCGATCGCGCTGCTATTCCTGTATCAGAAGTAGAATCGGTGGCGGATATCGTCAAACGGTTTGCGACGGGGGGGATGTCTCTGGGGGCGCTGTCGCCGGAAGCTCACGAAACCCTAGCGATCGCTATGAACCGCATCGGTGGGAAGTCTAACTCTGGGGAAGGTGGTGAAGATCCTAAGCGATACAAAGTGTTGGATGATGTGAGTGAGGCTGGACTTTCGCCGACTTTCTCTCACTTGCAGGGCTTGCGGAACGGCGACAAAGCCAACTCTGCCATCAAACAAGTTGCTTCTGGTCGCTTTGGGGTGACACCTGAGTACCTAATGAGTGCTAAGCAGATCGAAATTAAGATGGCACAAGGTGCGAAACCAGGGGAAGGCGGGCAATTGCCAGGGCCGAAAGTGAGCCAGTATATCGCCTATTTGCGGCGTTCTAAGCCGGGAGTAACGCTGATTTCGCCCCCGCCGCACCATGACATCTACTCGATTGAAGACTTGGCGCAGTTGATTTTTGACTTGCACCAAATTAATCCCCAGGCTGGCGTTTCAGTCAAGTTAGTGGCAGAAGTTGGGATCGGTACCGTCGCGGCTGGTGTCGCCAAGGCGAATGCTGACGTGATTCAAATTTCTGGACACGACGGCGGGACGGGTGCTTCGCCCCTGTCTTCGATTAAACACGCGGGAGCTCCTTGGGAACTGGGTTTAACTGAAGTTCACCGGGTGTTGATGGAGAATAAGCTGCGCGATCGCGTCGTGTTGCGAGTGGATGGCGGCTTCAAAACCGGCTGGGATGTCGTCATGAGCGCATTAATGGGCGGTGAAGAGTACGGTTTCGGCTCGGTGGCGATGATCGCAGAAGGCTGTATTATGGCTCGGATTTGCCACACGAATAACTGTCCAGTGGGGGTGGCAACTCAGCAGGAACACCTACGGAAGCGTTTCCCAGGTACGCCGGAGCACGTTGTTAACTTCTTCTACTTTGTGGCGGAGGAAGTGCGGAGTTTGTTGGCAAAATTGGGATACCGATCGCTCAATGATATTATTGGTCGCGCTGATTTGCTGAAGATGCGCGAAGGCGTGCATTTGACTAAGACTCAGGCTGTGAATTTGGACTGTCTGACGCAGTTACCTGATACTAAGAGCGATCGCAGTTTCTTAGTACATAGCGACGTTCACAGCAATGGGCCAGTGTTGGATGACAATTTGTTAGCGGATGCTGAGATTCAGGCCGCGATCGCCAATCATGGTAGCGTTACCAAAAACATCCCCTTAGTGAATACCGATCGCACTGTTGGAGCCCGACTCAGTGGCGCGATCGCACTTCAACATGGTAACAGCGGTTTTGAAGGTCAAATTAACCTCAACTTCACTGGTAGTGCGGGTCAGAGCTTTGGCGCGTTCAATTTGCCAGGGATGATTCTGAGCTTATCAGGGGAGGCTAATGATTACGTTGGTAAGGGAATGCACGGCGGCGAGATCGCGATCAAACCCCCTGCTGGTGCGACTTATGACCCTGCACAAAACGTAATCGTGGGCAATACTTGCTTATACGGCGCAACGGGGGGAACTCTGTTTGCTAATGGTAAAGCAGGGGAACGGTTTGCGGTTCGTAACTCGATGGCGAAAGCGGTAATCGAGGGTGCTGGCGATCACTGTTGCGAGTATATGACTGGTGGCGTTGTCGTGGTTTTGGGTACAGTTGGCCGTAACGTCGGTGCGGGTATGACTGGCGGTTTGGGCTATTTCCTCGATGAAGATGGCAGTTTCCCCAATCATGTCAACCCTGAGATTGTGAAAGTTCAGCGGGTAATTACCCCTGCTGGGGAGCAACAATTGAAAGAGTTAATTCAGGATCATAGCGATCGCACTGGTTCGGAGAAGGCGAAGCATATTCTGGCTAATTGGTCGGAATATTTGCCGAAGTTCTGGCAAGTTGTACCGCCTTCTGAAGCTAGTTCTCCTGAAGCGAGTGCTGATGCTACTGAGAAGGTTGCTGTGAAGGCTTAATAAGACCTGGCGAATAAGGCCTGGCGAATAGAATTCGCGGCTACACAAACCAAGTCCGCCTTCGCGGACTATATAAATTTAACCCGCGCAGGCGGGTTTTTTTTGTAGATGGCGCAGAAATAGCCCGAAAACTAGCGAAGCTGATATAAGCTGCAAAGTAGCAGTTTAAACCATTGCCAGGTAAAGGTTACAGCCATTTTTTATCAGACCGCGCCCTTAATCTAGGACAATACTCTGTTTGCAGCTAGTAACAACTTCGCTATATTTAGATCTAGTGGGAGCGATCGCCCTCGGTTAAATCTTCTGCCAGTTCGTCTAAGCGATCGTTTGCATCTCTTGCCAGTTTCAAACAGTAGACGGTAGCAGACAGCCCGCCAGTAGTGGTTACAACTCCCTCTGGTGCTTTACCTAATAGCATCAGTCCAACCCCAGCAAAACCAACAATGGCACAAGTTGCAGTTGTTGCCAGAGCTAAGTTAAAACTGAGGCGTGCTTGGCGCAGGCGTTCTTTGATAATGTCGTACTGGTCAGGGTTGTGATTGGTGTCCATAGCTTTTTTAACCTCAAGTTCATACTTCTACTGTGAGGCTAAATATCTGAAACCCTGACTAGGCAATGATTATATTGTCAACCTCTTTTGGCTCATGTATGATTGTTTTATGATTGAGATGCGATCGCGTTAAAAATTTCTTTTAAGGTTTTAGCTAATTTATGTCAAATCCTGACCACTGCGGAAAAAAGAAAAGACTAACTTGTATTGCTTCTGAAGAAGGTATAGAGAAAGCAAACAGTAGCTTGATCAGGTTAGGGTTTGACTCAAAAATTAATTTTGCTAATTCGCAGATTATATCTCGCAGTACAGTCACCAAATTTTTTAGTAGAAAGCCGATTCAACCTGATTCATTCAAAAGAATATGTGAGAAGCTAGAATTAAACTGGGAAGATATTATCGAACTAATGCCCAATAAAAATCTCTTTTATCGGCCAATAAGTCAGATTACAGTTCTCCCTAATCTTGAAACGGAGCAAGGTTCTGTGCAAATAATTACCCGTCAAATCTTAGTTATTGATAGAGAAAATCAAGAAGTCATCTCAGCTATAACTTTAGAAGGTGAGATCGACTCCGTTCAATCTGACTTATCATTTTGGCAATCCGATTTTTCAACAAAATATCCTAATAGTAATATAAAAGTCATAGCTATTAAACCAGGCAGTATCAAAATAGTAATAGAAGGCAATCAAGAAGATATTGATATGCTTTTATCTGATTTTGAGTCAGGAGAACTAACAGAAATTAATGGTTATCCCGTTCAAAATATCCAAATATTGACGGAAAGCGTAGAAGATGACGAAAGCAGCAAACGAAAATGGCGTTTAGTAGAGGATATTCGTACCAATAAAGTTGAGGGGCGAGACTTGCGCGGTGTTGACTTGAGCGATGCTGATTTGAGCGATGCTTATCTGGTTAATGCCAATCTAATAGATGCGGATTTAAGTGATTGTGACCTGAGTGGGGCCAACCTGAGTGATTGTGACCTGAGTGGGGCCAACCTGAGTGATTGTGACCTGAGTGGGGCCAACCTGAGTGGTGCTGACCTGAGTGGTGCTGACCTGAGTGGGGCCAACCTGAGTGGGGCCAACCTGAGTGGGGCCAACCTGAGTGGTGCCAACCTGAGTCGTGCTGACCTGAGTGGTGCTGACCTGAGTGGTGCCAACTTGAGTGGTGCCAACTTGAGTGGTGCCAACTTGAGTGGTGCCAACTTGAGTGGTGCTGACCTGAGTGGTGCTGACCTGAGTGGTGCTGACCTGAGTGGTGCCAACCTGATTGTTGCCAACCTGAGTGATGCCAACCTGATTGTTACCAACCTGATTGGTGCTGACCTGAGTGGTGCCAACCTGAGTGATGCCAACCTGAGTGATGCCAACCTGAGTGGTGCCAACCTGAGTGGTGCCAACCTGAGTGGTGCCAACCTGAGTGGTGCCAACCTGAGTGGTGCTGACCTAAGTGGTGCTGACCTGAGTGGTGCCAACCTGATTGTTGCCAACCTGAGTATTGCAAATGTTAAAAAAGCCAACTTCAGCTATAGCAACGGGATTTCCAAAGAAATAAAACAAGACCTAATCAAACGAGGCGCAATCTTTGAGGACTCTCTAGGCGATCGCTCTCTTACCACCAGCCGTTAATCCCAACCCGGTGTCAGCTTCGCTATTTCTAGGCCTAGATGTGGTTTAAACTGCTGGATCTATGGTTAGGGGAATAAGGGGGATAAGGGAATAGAATCAGCACTTCAAAAACTATTGATTATTCTTAACTTGCAAAAGCTTAATTTTTGACTCATCCAATACAGTTAGTTTAACTGGGAAATAGCCCAAACTAGGAACTTCTGGGCTAACATAGGTCAAGTAATAATTAACAAATCCTTCTACTTCCGGTCGTTGCCGAATCGCTTTAGCATCTACATAAATGTACAAATAACGAGTGAGGGGATATGCTGGCAAGAAAGGATCTACTCTATCAATCGCGATCGCCTTCAGCTTATCGCGATTTTGTTTATAGGAACCATACTCTAAAAAGCCAACCATGTAGGGATTAATTAAAGCTTCTGAATGCAACTGCTCTACAAAGTGATAAGATATCGTATTGCGAGCATTAATAATTTGACTGACATTCCCATTAAGAATAGCTTGGGCAAATAGGTCAACTGCACCTCCAGCACTAACCCCAGCAGGGATAATGCGTTTAATCGCTTCCGCTGGCCATTTAGGATTTACATCTGACCACTTTTCGACAGTAAATACCTTTGCTAGTTCGTCGCGCGTCAGACTATTTGGGACGAATTTATTCTGAGAACTAACTACAATCGTCACTGCATCAATGGCAATGGGAAAGCCTATTGGCTCAATACCTGACTGAGAACAAATCGCTAACTCCTGACTGGTAATCGGGCGCACCGTATTGACAATATCTACCTTTTTCTCCTCACAAAGTAGCTTGAAGCTAACTCCGGTATCAATACTAGAGAGCGCAATCTTGCTGGGATAGCCATCTTGAATAAAACGTTGAGCAATAGCCTGACTAATCGGCAAAACTACCGGCGATCCCGATATTGCGAGTGTTCCCTCCAGTTCCAGAGGATTTACCCCCGGTAGCACAATACTCTGTTTAGTTGAGTCTTGGGTTGAGGGAGATTTAATTAATTTACTCTCGATCCGCTGAATACCTAAGATTTCTTTCGATTTATTTTCTGTACTAGCCTTATTGTCAATCTTTGCCTTTGAAGTTGTCGATCCTTGGGCGCAAGCTGTTAATAGTAAAATCATGCCGCTCAAAAATAAGCAACTTCTGTAAACCTTTGTTCTAGTTATCTTCATCATTCTACTTGCACCCGCCGACCATTTTTACTAATTAATGGACTCGCCCCATCTTTGATTCCTTTGGCAAGTCGAATCATCTTTTTCCGTTCTTCAATATACTGAAGAATCTCAGAGGCAAATTTATTATTAGACTCAATCGCTTGGACAATTGCATCTGCGGGAATCACCACAACCTCAACATCCTCATCAGCAACGGTCGTTACCGGACTTACCTCTCCTGGAAAGATCGCCATTTCACCAAATGCTTGGTTAAGTTCCAGCTTGTCCACTGTCTGGCGCTCACCTTTCTCATCTTTGAAGTAAGCGTGTCCCCTACCCTTAAACATAATATAAAACCCCTCATCTTCTTTACCTTCCTGAATAATTAACTCACCGTTGCCATAGGCTTTAAATGTAACGCTTTCAGCCAGTTTGTTAATCTGATGATCGTTAAGTGTCGAGAAATAAGGCAGCGATTGCAAATAAGTTGCCAATTCTTGTAGATCGAGACTGCACTCCTCTTTCATCGGATAAGGTAGAGTAAAACCATAACGTTTAGTCAGATAATAAAGTCGGGATTTAAGTTGCCCAGAAACGTTAGCATCTTGTTCAGGCAGTATTTTGTAGGAAAGGTTGTAGATGATACGGTCATCTTCGTATGAACTTACCACAGCCGAACCTTTGTCTTCGATCGCATCTATACCCTCTATCAGACTATTTAATGCGGTCATCACTTTATTAGGAGAATCATCATAAGAAAAGCTAGCGGAAATATTTTTCCAAATTGCTCCCTGACCGTAATTGATAATGCTTGCCTGTGACAAAACTCCATTGGGAATGTTTAATTTCCACTCAGAAGTTACTATCGTCACTGACCACCAATTTTGCTCAAGTACCCGTCCCTGTTTTTCATCTATCTCAATCCAATCACCTGCTCTAAACGGTTTGGCAAATAGCAGTAGTAATCCTGATACCAGGTTACTGAGGGTGTCTTGCAGTGCTAGGGCAATTACTGCTGAAGCTAACCCCACAGCTTCACTAAAGCCAGTCAAACTTATCTCCCAAACTCCATTAATAATGTGATAGCCAATGGCTAAAATCACTAGCCCCCTGGCTATCTGAAAGAACAGATTAGGTACATGAATTTGCCCTTTTATTGGTTGCTTTTTTGTGGTCAGCAGGGCATTGATTAAAGAGAGTCCCGCCACAATAACAGCAACCCAAGTTAACGTTTCTAAAAAACGCGCCCAGGAATTTTGGTCGCCGATCCTTAAAACCTGTCGGATTACTAAAATCACTGCTAAGGGAGGTAACACATACTCGCGCACCTGACGCAAACCAATTGCTAATGGGTGGTGCTGTCGTTCCAATCTTGAAACTGCTTCACCCAGCAATATACTTAACAATGGGAATCCTAGACCTAAAAGCAATAGCCATCCCAAAAGTGATTTATCCATAAGTTTTTTTTGCAAACAACAAAAAGAGATTTCTAAGTATCTTTCAGCAGATTTCAATTAGTTAGAATGTTGCTTTACACACCGATATTTTCTAACTCAATTTCTGCTGCTGCTTCTTTCATAATTTCGCTCAGAAATGTGTAAGCTTCTTCCCATGCTTTTCGGACTGGTATAGTAAATTCTACACCCAGTCCTTGCCCTAACGTCCACAGCAACGCTTCGCCCACAATATCGTAGTATTCAGCTTTGACTCCATAGCCCGCATGACGGCGACCCAAATCTTGAACGGCTAGGATAATCCGGTCTGGCCGACGCAAACCTTCCACTGCTAGAGCAAGGGTAGCCATTAGCTTACGTTCCTGTTCTTTCATCTCTCCCTTAAATAAAGGACGTAGAGAAGGGCTTAATTCAAATAGTCGTTGGTAGAAAAGTTCGGCAGCTTTATCGGCAATAGGCTTTACTTTTTCAAAGGATGATTGAACTAACTCGACCTGACTGGGAACTAACTTTCTGATAGTTACAAGTGTCCAGGTTTCTATTTCTGGAAAACCTTGAATTTTGACAACCGGGTTTTTGATGAAAGTGTAGCTATCTGCTATCCGTTCGTAGACACTTTGAGTTAGTAAAATATAGTTCAAATTAGGCTGGTTCTGGAGACTGCTGGCTATATAGGCTGTTTCTCCCCAAATTTTGTAGCCAAATCTCTCTGTTCCTACTACCCCTGTTGTGACAGAACCCGCATGAATGCTGATGCGTAAAGCCAAGGGAGAATTATAATTAACATTCAGACGCTGGATGATTTCTAACATGACTAGGGCCAAATCAACCGCTCGCTGGCTGTGGTCAAACCTGGCTTGGGTGAGCCCGCATACTGCCATATAGCTTGTAGTCGCGGAGTTTAGTCGTTCCAACCCATAGCGTTCTGCTGCTGAGTCAAAGTCATCAAATAGCTGGGTAAGTAATTCTGTCATTTTTTGCGGTGACAGGCGTTTGTTGAGCTCAGAAATCCCCGCCAGATTAACATTGAGGATGGTTACTTGCTTGAGGTTGTCAGCAATGGATTCCTCTCCTTGTTTCCTGCGTTCGGCGATCGCATTGGGTAGGATATTATTCAACAGAATACTATTCTCCCGATCCTTGATTTGCAGTTGCTCTTCAGTTTGACGTAATTTGTTCGCCACCTCTTTAAACTCTGTTGCCAATTCCCCAAACTCGTCTTGGGATTTTACCTCAACTTCTACATCCAAGTCCCCAGCACTAAGTTTCCGTGCATTTTCACTTAAGCGACGCAGGGGAGTGGTAAAAATTTTCGCTGCCATTGCGGCTAAAAATGCCGTTCCTAGTAGGAAAAGCGCTGCTGCAATCAACAAAATTATCTGTAAGTTGTAAAGTGGACTATAAGCTTCCCCCACTTCGATTTCTGCCAAAATTGCCCAATTTAACCCGTTCAACTTTAGAGGGGAGTAAGCACTCAATACCTCTACACCCCGATAGTTGCTATTTACCATCATGCCTTGTTTTCCTTCTAAGGCGGCTTGGGCGGCGGTCGAGTCGATTTTCTGTAAGCCAATGGTAGTTTTGAAGTTCTCCATTAGTTCGAGAGTTCTCTTATCAGTCCCGGTATTACCAACAATATTTTGATATTTTTTGGGGTCTTCAACCCAAAAACGGGATGTGGAACGCATTAAGGCATCTGGCCCGACTAAATAAGCTTCTCCTGTTTTCTGCAAACCACTGGTTTCCCAATTATTATTCCGGCTAATAGCCTGGTCAATTTTGTCAGTGGGAATTTGTACTGCCAAGATGCCAATCATGTTAGAACCGCTATAAATTGGTGTTGCCACGAAAGCGGCGGGCGCGTTATAAGAGGGGCGGTAAGGTTTGAAATCAGCAACCTGAATGTTACCTTTGGTCGGATTTGACTGGACTTTCTGCACTAAATCCGCTAGTGAGCTCTGGTAGTAAAAACCCTGTAGCCTACTGGTGGCAAAATCTGTCTCTTTAAAATAGGAATAGATGATATCCCCTGTTTTATGGTTAATCAAAAATAAATCGTAATAGCCGAATCTTTCGATGATTTCTGCTAAGAATTGTTGATATTTGGCATGAGCTTTGCTGTAATCGCTGCCATCACCAGCATCGAGGAGCTTGTTTTTTTCGCCGACAGGATTGGGATTAGAAGCAATGTAGTGATACTGGAGATAGCGAGCCGCTTGTCCGGTGGGAATATAAACACTGGGGTTTATTGCTTCCGGGGATAAATTCTTTTGCAACCGAGGAAAAAATTTTTCGCTGTAGTAAGTATCTAAAGCTTTATCCCATTCGGGGGGAATAAGGTTGCTTTCCAAGATGCGATAGCCTGAATTCAACTCTACCATCGCTTTAACTACGTTGCCGTCTGCTGCCAGCATCCCCACTTGATTGTTCAAATTTTCAAAGTAGGACTCAAACTGCTCGGCTTTGGTGGTGCTAATACCTTCAAGTTGTTCGGCGATTTTGCTTCTGAGGGTGGCTTGTGTTTGATACCAACCGATCCCACTAACTACTACTACAGAACCGAGGCTAACTCCTAGTAGCAATGCTTGCAGCTTGGATTGAATTGTCCAGCGGTCTAGTTTGAGATTACCTAGTGAGTCATTACGGAACTTATGTAAGCGATTTAAGGGATTTAACATCTTTTTTATTAATCTTGAGGGCGAATGCTTAATCTGTTTCTTCCCTCTCTTTGAGGAAATTACAGCATATTCCAGGTTAATGAAGTAGAGTAGAAAAACTCTTGGTAAACTAATTACGTAGAGCAACAAGATTGTGTGTACCACATATACATGGAATATGCTGTATCTGCTCCATGTAAAGATGACGAGTAATTATATTTACTCTAATATATTTACTCTAATCTAGACTTTCTTAAGTTTTTTTATGAAATTATCTTACTGACTTCATATATATCAGATCGATTTGCTTAAGTCAAGGGATTTCAAAAGGTTTTTGCCGATGTCGATAAATTATCCTTAACTTTAAAATAGGAAATTTTGGCAGAGTAGGAATCGTAGTAATACTAGGAAAAATCACAAGGTACAGCTTGCAACGACGAGAGAATTAGGAATGAAATCAAGGGAAAATTTAGACAATAAAAACGAAGAGTTGGTAAGTATTAAAAGGAAAAATGAACAATATTCAGGGACAGGAAAAATATGTTTATCGTCCTCAAGAGACAGGTAGAACTAGAAGAAGACATAGTAACTTTTAGGCTGGTTGGTCGCATCTGCGGCTCAACTGAGTTTCAACACGCTCAACAAGCTATAAAGCTTATCCAACACCGCTTTAGCCTGATTGTCACCCCTGAATAACTAAAGTTAAATCGCTGATGAGGACTGGCGAAATCTACCAAATATCAGTCAAGATATAATCAGAAAACCTTTCCTCCAACCCCATGAATGACATTAATCAGGTTGCCTCCGCCCTTGAGGGCAAAGACTACCGAAAAGCGGCCCAATTGCTTAAACAGCTACAGAAAGACTCTCCCGAAAACCCCTGGGTGAAGTTCTATATTGCACGCTACTACGAACTTACCAACAAACTAGAATCCGCCGAAAAAATTTATCGGCAACTGCTACGGGACACTACTAGCCCTAAAATAGTCGCTCAAACCCGTCAGGCCATCCAACGGCTCGAAACCATAGAACAAAATCGACGAAAAGATGCGATCGCACTCTCTAAAAATGACCCACGCAACGCCGAACCTGGACTCTTAATCCTAGAACCCGTCAGCCCAGAAAATAAACCAGCCGCTATACAACATATAAGTAGAATTCTCAAAATTGACCCCTATACTGCCCGGACGCAAATCCAAAGTCGGGGCTGGCGGTTATACAAAACAGGCACAGTTGGAGAATTGCGGGTTTATGGAGAAGAACTACTCAGCGCAGGCATTCCCGTCTTCTGGGCCACATTAGCCGACATCCAAAAAATTCAAGTCTTTCGAGTCCAATATTTCCAGTCCCTTTCTCCCCAACCCACCGCCATTTGCAAAAACGAACTCGACCAGCTTGGCTCTCTCACATTCAACTGGTCAGAAGTGAGCCAGTGCGTCGAGGGACTATTGCCCCTGTTTATCGAAGTTATGGACTACTCCCCCCACCGACGCAGTGAAAAATTCCGCCATAAAGAAATCACCCAAGACTATGCCCAAATTTGGGACTTGCACCTACCCAGTAGAAAGTGCATATTGCGGCTATGCGACCAAACCTATCAATTTCAAAAAGGCATTACAGCCGAAAAAATAAAAGAGTCAGAGAGCAAAACTCAAAACTCCCAAAATACTGCCAGAATCAACTGGAACAACTTAGTAGAAACCTTCAATCAGCAGCTATCCGTCAACCTCTCATCTGAATTTACTCCCTTTGCAGAGACAGCCTTAAATTATACCCAAATGTTAAGCCGACTTAAATCCCACATTGACATTGAGCGCAAATCCGAAAGTCCTTGGGATACAGCTTTTCAATTGTACAGCGTGCTAGTTTTCCTCAAAAGTCAAGGTCAAAATAAGTAGAAGGAAGAAAAATTTAGTTATCTGGGAGAGAAGGAAGAAAAATTTAGTTATCTAGGAGAGAAGGAAGAATGTTTATACAAAAGTTTTGAGTTTTGAATTGACTAACAACCCAAAACTCAAAACTCAAAATTCAAAATTCAAAACTCTCTTACCTAGAGGTTTTCATCCCGCGAGCCATATCTCGAAAATTGTTCATGTTGGGGCCGGGAAGCCTGCGGTTTGTCGTCGGTGTTGGCATTAAATAATCGGGAGCAAAAGTTATCGTTGATGCAGCCTGAGCTGGAACCTTACCATTAGTCACAGCAACAGCAGGCTTAGGTGCAGGTTCAGCCTTCTGAGGTTTAGCGGCAACAGGTTCCTTCTTCTGCGACTTTGCAGATTTTGGAGGTGCTGCTACTGCTACCAACGGCTGAGCAGCAACAGGCTCAGGCTTCTTAGCTGAAGGCGACTCAGTTTTCGCTGAACCGTTTTCTGGGGCTTTGTCCAATTCTAAGAAATACTCAGACTTCTTAATGCCTAAGAGTCTAGCCAAAAAACCAAAAATGCCACCAAACAAATTTTTGATAAATCCGAACATTACATTTACTCCTTGTTTTTTTTAGAGAAATGTCTACAAGCTTTACAACCAAGTCAGACTAAGAGCTATTGCAACTTTTGTCTATATTTATTCATCAAACTTTACATAAAAGCCTTAGTAAGTATTGATGCTTAGCGTGGGTAGCTTGCAGGCAGCAAGTGCAGAGCTTCTTTGCACTTGTTAACAAATTATCTCAGAATTAGCGCTTAATTTTCATTTAATTTCGATACTGACGTAACGCCGCCGTTCTGCCGTTCTAGATAACTCAATTATTCTACCTCGATCGCTGCTACTTTCTAATTACGACTTTGAGCCGATTAATAAGCTGTCCCACAGTGTCTGCGAACGACTCTGGCGAAGGTATAAGCTTGAATGAGGAAACAATGATAAAAACAAGATGGATAGTTTAAGCGATCGCAACCCAGTCGTACTCATTCACGGCATCTGGGACACAAGCGCCATTTTTAACGCGATGACAGTATACTTGAGCCAGCGGGGTTGGCAAGTCTACAGCCTCGATTTAATCCCCAACGACGGCAGCCTCGGCCTTGAATTCCTCGCCCAGCAACTCGCAGAATTCATTAATACCAGCTTTAAGCCAAAACAGCCTTTAGATTTAATCGGTTTCAGCATGGGCGGCATAGTCAGCCGCTACTACGTGCAACGGTTAGGTGGAATTGAGCGCGTACAACGCTTTATCACCATTTCTTCCCCTCACTACGGAACCCAAACTGCTTACTCTCGCGGGCTACCTGGGTACGTGCAAATGCGTCCGGCTAGTAGTTTTTTGCGGGATTTGAATTATGATGCTGCTATGCTGCAAGATATCAATTTTACATCAATCTGGACTCCTTTTGATGGCATGATTATCCCCGCTCAAAGTTCCCAGATGCCTATAGGTAAAGAGATTAAATACAACGTTTTGCTGCACTCTTTGATGAAGAGCGATCCCAAAGTCTTACAAGCAATAGTTCAAGAACTAGAAGCACCAGTTAAGGAGTTAAATATTCAAAAAAATGTTAATGGTTAACTGTTAATCGTTAATTGTTAACTGTTAACTGTTAATCGTTTGTTATATAGGTTTACCTATTAATTAATTGAAAAATGAACAGCGATCGCGACCGCAACCCAGTGTTACTAATTCACGGACTCTTCGTAAACTCAAAGGTTTTTCGGAGAATGTCTGCTTATTTAACCAACTTAGGTTGGCAGGTATATAGCTTAAATCTCACTCCTAATTACGGCAATGTCGGGCTTGATGAATTAGCGGGCAGAGTAGCAGATTATGCAGATCGAACCTTTGGCTTAGAACAGAAATTCGATCTAGTTGGCTTAAGCATGGGTGGTTTAGTCAGCCGCTATTATGTACAGCGATTAGGTGGAATTAACCGAGTACAGAGGTTTATCGCTATCTCTGCCCCTCATAACGGCACTTGGATGGCCTATAGTCTTTGGGGAAAAGGCTGCGTACAGATGCGCCCCAAAAGTGCTTTTATTGAAGACTTAAATCGAGATATCTCTATGCTAGAACAGATAAATTTTACCTCAATCTGGACTGATTGGGATTTCATCATTGTTCCAGCTACTAGCTCGCAAATACCAGTGGGTAAAGAGTTAAAATTACCGATTTTTGCTCATGGCAATATGGTCAGACACAGCAAGAGTTTAGAGGCGGTTGCTGAAGCATTGGCAGCACCAATTAAACCGCATCCCCAACCTGGGCATATTCGCTATGACCAAAAATCGCCTCAGTTTCGCGGTAATATTTAAACTCTAGTATGTTGTGAAAGGGATCTATTAAAAAGAAAGTGCGATGTTCTGTAGGTAAACCCACAAATCGCCTTTTAGCTTCTTGATAGAATTGTAATCCCTTTTGTTGCGATCGCTCTAATAATGCTTCCCAATCGGCCTCAGAGGTAAAAACCAGCCCAAAGTGTCTGGGGTAGATACCGCGTTGGGGCGTTAGCGGTTCGTGACTGATGTGGGCGACGATTTGATGACCGCAAAGACTTAAAATTAATGAATTAGGGCTTTCGCGACCGATTTCGCAGCCCAAGCCATCCCTGTAAAAGGCTTTTGTCTGGGCAATATCGGTAACGGGGAAGGCAAGATGAAAGATAACTTGGTTCATAATTAGGTGGATTCGTCAAAATGCAGAACTCTGAATTCCTCTTTAATTATTCATTGTTATTCAATCCTTGGGTGGTAGCGATCGCACTAAATACAGTTTTACTCGCGATCGCTAACCTCTCGCCCAAAAAGTTACTCACTCCCGCAGGGTTATTTCACGCTTGGCTGTTGGGCGTACTCATCTGGGGCTGTTTGGGTTGGCAAGGATATGTGGTGGTAATGTTTTATTTTCTACTCGGATCGGCCGTTACCCGCGTTGGCTTAGCCCAAAAAGAGGCCGAAGGTATTGCAGAAAAGCGTTCCGGCGCTAGAGGGCCGGAGAATGTCTGGGGTTCTGCTCTGATCGCTGCTTTTTGCGCCTTGGGCGTGTTTATCGTGGGTATTTTGCCCCCCTCTTACGCAGGGGATTTTAAGGGGGTTATTGCGCTATTAATGTTAGGCTACGTGGCTAGTTTTAGCACTAAGCTTTCCGACACCTGCGCTAGTGAAATCGGTAAAGCTTACGGTAAGCGGACTTTTCTGATTACTACGCTGCAACCCGTACCCAGAGGGACAGAAGGGGCGGTAAGTTTAGAGGGTACATTGGCGGGAATTGTGGCTTCAGTGGCGATCGCACTTCTGGGCTGGGCCGTTGGTTTGATTGATTTGACAGGATTAATATTTTGTGTAGTTGCTGCTTTTGTTGCGACTAATATAGAGAGTGTAATTGGTGCGACGTTGCAATCTAAGTTTGACTGGTTAACGAATGAAGTGGTTAATATTTTCAATACTGCGATCGGCGCGATCGTTGCGGTGTTATTAGCTTTAGCCTGGAGTTATATTTGGTGATGACTGAGTTTCTGGAGCGTGCGATCGCTCGATTGAAAAGTTTGTCTTCTAATGAGCAAGATGCGATCGCAACGATAATATTAGAAGAACTTGAAGATGATCGTCGTTGGGAGGAGTCGTTTGCGCGATCGCCAAATCTGTTGGCTAAGCTTGCAGCCGAGGCGATGGCTGAACACCGTGCAGGCCAAACCCAAGATTTAGATCCAGAAACATTGTGAAATCTCGTACAACTACTCAATTTCGTAAATTGTTTGCTGAGCTACCAGAACAGGTTCAGGAACAAAAGATAATAGTAGTTCATACTGAAGGTGGTTTGAATTATGGAAGCATCAACAACGATTAGAAAAATGATGGCTGGTAACAAAATAGTTGTACCATCCTATCAGCGTGCGTACTCATGGGATACCCCCGATGGAAAGACAGACAGGACTACTCAGATTGATGTCTTTCTGTCAGACTTGGAAGAATACAGTAAAAGCAATGCTGATAGCCCGTATTATTTTGGTCACTTCCTTTTTGAAGGAAAAAATCAAGAATTTTATGTGATAGACGGGCAACAACGGCTGACAACCATTGTGATATTTTTATCGGCTCTTTTTGCCAAGCTGAAAGCGATCGGAAATCTAAGCGAAGATGAAGAAACTTGCTATGAAGACATGGTTAAACGGCGCAGTGCCATACGTTTTTCTACTGTGGATTACGACAATCAGTTATTCATCGACTATGTAATCGAACAAACGAAACTCGATCGTAATGCCCTCGATACCGAATCCGCACGCCGTATTGTTAGAGCATTTGATTTCTTCAAGCAACAACTATCGAGCAAACCTGAAGAATATCTGAGAAAAATGCTCTCTATAATTAGCGAATCCACTTGCACCACTCATCCAGTTAAAAGCGAATCTGAAGCTATTCAGATGTTTATATTCCAGAATGATAGAGGGAAGCAACCTTCTAATCTGGAAATTGTCAAAGCTAAATTTATGTACAACGTGCATCTGTATGGCAATGACGATCGAAATGCGCTGATAGAAGAAATCAAGAATCGTTTTGAGAAAATCTATAAATCAATCTCTTCAATTGAATACAACATCAATGAAGACGATGTTTTACTTTATACCTTAAAAGTCTATTTTAATTCACTTGGGGAAATCAATGCTCTTGATAAAATAAACAAAAATCTATCAAAAGAAACTTCAATTGATTTTATCAAATCCTTTACAACATCACTTTCGAGAAGTTTTGAGCATCTATCCAGTTTTTTTGGCAAACATGAACGCGAGAACTTTGCCATACATTCCTTGATAACACTGATAAAACTTGGAGGTATCGCCATTGCACTTCCGTTTATCATCAAGGCATATAAATACGATCTGCCTATCAATGATATAGGAGCGCTATGTTCGTCGTTGGAGAATTTGTTGCTTCGTCACCGTTCGATCGGAACTCGCGCTGATATAACATCAAGAATCAAGGATGTATTTGAGAATTTCACCGAAAGCAACAAAGATATTCGCCCGATAATAGAACGCATAGAAGGGATGAAAACAACATCGGAATGGTGGTGGGGTTATTGGAATAATGAAAAGCTCAAAGAATCGCTCCAAAGGGGAATACATCATTTAGTTGCAAAATATCTGCTCTGGAAATATGAGATTCATTTAGAGCAACAAGGTAAAAACGGTTATTCCCCTACTCGATTTGACAGAATCATCAGTCCAGAACTAGAACATATCGCTCCAACAACTGAACCTGAGATAAAACCACATGGTTATGAAGATTACGATGAGGAGCTTAGAAATCAATACCTTAATTGCTTAGGCAACTATCTATTGTTATCCAAGTCACATAATTGCGCGGTGGGAAATATTCAGTTTGCCGAAAAATTGGCAACTTATACGCACAATGAACAGCAAAGAGAAATTCAGAGTTTAGTCCGCGAGAATGGGGTATGGAGCAAGGAAATCATACAACACAGGAAAGACAAAATTATCCGCTTCATTATGGATAATTGCTAAATGGCATAACAAGGCGATCCCAGTGCGATCACACTTTACCCCCTTTTCTCTTTACCCCAATCTCTGCACATCTTCCACCGACAGCGACAGCGCTTGAGCTACTTGCTCTACAGTTAAACCCATTGCCAATAGTTGCGGAATAGCATCCCGTTGAGTTTGCTCCGCGCGATCGGCACGTTGGCGTTCCTGTTCAGTATTGAGGCGTTCGAGTTTAGATTGTTCGCTACCAGTTAGCAACAAATTCCCCTCACTATCCCACCAACGTAACCATCGTTGATGCTGATTTTGATAGCTACCTTCCCACACTCCTAACTCTACTCCCATCAGGTCGATCGGGTAATGTCCGCGATCGTTTGGTTGCAAACGGCGATAGCGAGTATTCACCCAGTTATAGACTTCCAATTCACTCGTTTTAATGATGTAAATTGCATAGTAAGGAATGCGAATAATCTGCTCGTATACCCAAAACTTTCCGGGTTTCTGGTTAACACCTTCTGGTAAGCGAGATAAAGGAGTATTATCTCTTTCTTCAGCCCCATTTCCACTCGCAAATTCGATGGCAATTAATGGCACAATATACTCGCGCCACAACACATAAGAGCGGCGAATTTCGCCATCTATTAGGGGCGGAACGTTGGGAATGTAGAACCAGTCAGGGGCTTCGGCTCCGCGTTCTGGAGGCTCGGTTTCGCGCCAGTAAATGCCACAATCTTGCCCGATCGCAAATTGTCCGTCGGGGTGGAGGGTTTGCAGTGTAGTTTCCAGGGAGTCGGTGAGTAGGATACTCTGGGGATGTTCTTGGAAGTTGTGTACAAAAGTGCCGTCGGAGTCAGGTAGTTGCGTGCGATCGGGAAAGGCTGGGGGTAATGTTGTAGGGTTGATGCTTTGGGTCATGTCAGCTATAAGAAGGGGTTGACATACATGAGAAACTTGCGGTACTTTGTGGTTATTATATGATGTATTACACCTTATCTGCGACACAATTATAAGCTCGACTGCGGAGTTCCCAGTGGGACATAGCAGTAAGCTTGTTTATAGGATACAAGTATCGACAGATTGTTGTTAGGTTCGCTAAAAAGCACTAAAATGTAACTTGAAACTTAAGCCAGGAACAAAGGAGTAAGTAATTGGAACCTATTTGCTACCACTGTGGAAAACCGATTCAGAATAATCAAGGGACTTATTGGATCAAAGGAACAGGTGGTTGGTTTGCCAGAGGCGTATATCCTAGTACAGTAGTCTGTGCACATTGGCGAAAATGTGCGAAAGTTGTAGGTGAATACTTTGCCCAAATTCCTCCAGATGAGAAGGGAGAGTCCTGGTTTTGGCAACATTTACCCTTTTATACTCAAACCAATGAGAAAGTAAATAATTCGGACAGATTTATTTATGTTCTAAAGTCGAATGAATATTACAAAATAGGCATTGCTAAGGACGTGGCAAAAAGGATGCGGGAACTGCAAACAGGTGATCCAGTTAAACATTTATTTGTTTGCTCTTCTTTTTTTAAAGATGCACCTAGATTTGAAAAGTGTTTACATGAAGCTTTTGCAAAGTATAGAGTAGAAGGCGAGTGGTTTGAGTTGCCACCCGAAAAGCTAGAAGAGCTAATTGAAATTTTAGAGAACAAGAATTTTATAGAGCAGGTTCCACCACTACATAATATAGTTTACTATCCTCTCGGTACACGAGTTTTATGGCGTAATCAGCCCGGTATTGTACATAGTTTAGTTATTAAATCCTATAAATATGAGGTTGGCTATAATATATTGCTTGACACTCAGAGTTGTATAGATGAGCCAGAAGTAACCAATTCAGGCTATAACGAGTTGATCTTAGAAAATACTAGAATACCAAGTATAGAAGGTTACGAGGTCGAACCCGTCGAGCTAGGTATTTCTGATGATGACATTACATCTTTAGCCAATTAATTAGGAACGTTACATTTTTTCCCGACAAGTGAAACGCGATCGCAAACCACATCCACCCTGGAGCAATTACCTTCTATTGGTCTAAAATCTGTTACATTACGATCGTAATTAAGGATTTGGCAACAAGCTATGCGGTCAATTGAACAACTGACAGAAGAGCTTTTATCTCTGCCTAGTGCATCAAGAGCACTTTTGGCAGAAAAACTCGCAGAAAGTTTAGAATTCGATATCGACCCAATGATTCAGGCCGCTTGGACAACTGAGGCTCATAGACGACGTAACGAGATCCGAAGCGGTGCTGTCCAAGCAATTCCGGGAGATGATGCCTTAGCTCAAGTGAGGCTGTTGCTTGACCCATGAAGTATGTATTTCATCCTGAAGCACTTGCCGAATATGCTGAAGCTGTCCAATACTATGTAGTACATTTTGATTCTTGCAGTAACGCATTGCAGTCGAGAGCCTGGGTATTGGAAAAGCCGCAAATAATTGAAACATTCAGCAATCCAACATTTAAAATGTCTGAGAAAACTCTGCTACATGAAATTGCTCATTGCCCCCATGCACGGTTCTGTCGAGAAAATCCTGCTGCTGAACATCCATGTAGCGAAATTGTTAATTATCAAAAGTCGCTCAATTTAGACGATTTTCAAGTACCTGAGCCTTGGAGTGGACATATAGAGAAAGCTCCTATTCTTTTTCTGAGTTCAAATCCATCAATTGGCGCTGGTGAAAACTACCCAAATTGGTCTTGGTCAGACAATGATATTGAAGATTACTTCAGTTATCGTTTTGGAGGGGGACGCAAGGAATGGATCGTCAATGGTACGAAATCCTTACTAATGGATGGGACATATAGCCATGCTGTTAAGTTCTGGGCAGCAGTCCGGCAACGTGCTATGGAGTTATTTGAACGGGATGTGCTTCCAGGAATTGATTATGCGCTTACTGAAATAGTCCATTGTAAATCCCATAAGGAAATTGGAGTAAAACGAGCGCAAAATAAATGTGTTGAAGCCTATTTGTTGAGGACTTTAGAACTGGCCGGGGCAAAAGTAATTGTGGTGCTGGGAAAACGTGCAAGGAAAGCAATTCAAGGTCAATTCAATATCCCTGAAAAAATCTCAGTGTCTGAGGCAATAAAGATAGGGAGCAGTGAAAGATTTTTTGCTTTCCTTCCACATCCAAATGCCCACAGCTATCGTTCTTTTTCCAAGTGCTTTAAGGATGATGAGCTTGAAAAGTTACGCGCATCTTTGCATACGTGGAAAAATGGTGAGTGATGCACATCGTAATGCTAGCATCATTGCCAACAACCGCGTAGTTTTCAATATCAAAGGCAACAGCTATCGGCTAATTGTGGCTATTCGCTACGATCTTAGTATTATTTTCATTCGATTTATTGGCACTCATGCCGAGTATGACAAAGTAGATGCAGAAATAGTCTAAACAGAGGTAAATATATGGAATTGCGCCCAATTAGAAATGAAACCGACTATCAGGAAGCTATTAGAGAAATAGAGTTACTATTTAATGCAGCCTCAAACACTCCTGAATACGATCGATTAGATGTTCTCAGCACTTTAGTAGAAGCCTACGAGAAAAAACACATTCCGATCGCAATTCCCGCTCCCATCGAAGCGATTTATTATTACATGGAAACTCGCGGATACTCTCATCGCGATTTAGAGTCATGTCTCGGTAGTCAAGCTACGGTGTCTGAGGTTTTATCTCGGAAACATCAATTAACATTAGATATGATTCGGAAGTTGAATCAAGAACTAGGGATTCCCGCTGAAATTCTCATTCAACCATATCAGTCGGTAAAAATCCCCGCGTAACAATTCGATCGCTGCGCTCTTTTTAAAACAAATGTACAACTATCGCATCATTTTAAAACGAGTAGGAATTGCACTGATCGCGATTGGCATACTCGATATCGCGTATACAATCTACTCAATATCACAGGCTCGGAATTATTCAGCCACCTTCAGCATCTTAGCTATAGTAGCCGGTGTATCTCTCATCAGAGGTAGCCTGCGTGCCGTTTCCATAGTCACTTGGATCGCCGCCTTCGGGATTGCTAACTTCATCGGCAACCTATTAATACTACTTCCCTTTTTGAAGCCAGCAGAACTCTGGGCAATTGAATTTCGCCTCGATCCAATCGGTCTTGCTATGTCATTTCTAGTTAAAATTATAGCGATCGCTCTCCTCTCCTGGATCTACATACAACTGCGTGCTGCACCTGTAGTTTCCGCAAGCCTTCAATCTGGTCATTCTGCCTCAACTCCCAAGTCTGCATTCATCCTTGGGGTAGCCGTGATACTATTAATTACTGGCATAATGCGCTTCACGCTAGGTGGCGCTGCGGGCGCTAAAGCAGTGGACTTAGCCCGTTCAAAATACGGAGATAAATACAAGTATCACGTCCAAGGCATAAGCTGGTCAAACGGGAATGTAAAGGCCTACGTCACCGCATACAACGAACAGGAAATCAAACCTGTTCAAGTAGAATGGAATTAATGATTTAGTTTAACAGGACTTAAACACCTCACCCAAGAAACCAGGTTTTTTGACGAAAATACTTCGCCCGAACCCACAGATTCTCTAAAAAATCCGGTTTCTGAGACGACCTGTGTAAGTCCTATTAACATTATGCACAATTTTTAATTTTTAATTTTTGTCTTGTTATAGCAACCGCCAAGGCGGTTAGGACGTTTTGAGTTCCACCAAACTCGCTGATTCTATTCCCTTCTTCCTATTCTTTCCCTTCTTCCCCTTCTTCCCCTTCTTCCCCTTCTTACCCTAGCCCCTAGCCCCTAGCCCCTAGCCCCTAACCGCCTTGGCGGTTACTATAGTACCCAAATAATGTATCATTATAACCAAACCTTACACAACAAGAAGTTTCGTGTTAGAAGCCTTCGTATTTGCCACAATCTTGTGCGGATTTTTTGGTATCATCTTTAAAAATAACCTCGTAATGAAAATCATCTCTATGGACGTGATGAGCACTGGGGTAATAGCCTACTACGTGCTAATTGCATCGCGAGATGGTTTTTTCACGCCAATTATTGGAGAAGTTAAAAATAGAGCTTACGCCGATCCAGTTCCCCAAGGTGTGATCTTAACAGCAATCGTCATCGGCTTTTCGATTCAAGCCCTGATGCTAGTAGGTGTAATGAAATTGGCACGGGATAATCCTACCTTAGAAACCAACGAGATAGAGAAAAACAATACACCCTAAATAACCCAGTAATGAATACGATTACGATCGCTTGCCTCACACTACCATTTTTTATCGGGTTTGTCATTTATTTACTTCCCAAATTTGACAAATACCTGGCTTTAGCTATCACCGTTGTTTCTGCTGGCTATGCCTTACAGTTATTACTCGGAGACTCCCCTTTAACACTGAACTTACTAGATAATTTCGGCGTTAAATTAGTCGCAGATCGCTTAAGTGGCTACTTTATTCTCACAAATGCCATCGTAACTGCTGCGGTGATTTTATACTGTTGGCACAGTGGTAAAACTGCTTTCTTTTACGCCCAAACGATCGTTCTGCATGGCAGTATTAATGCGCCCTTTGTCTGTGCAGATTTTATTAGTTTATATGTCGCCTTAGAGGTCAGTGGAATTGCCGCTTTTCTATTAATTGCCTATCCTCGCACCGATCGCTCGATTTGGGTAGCTTTGCGCTATTTATTTATCAGCAACACTGCCATGCTATTTTATCTGGTGGGCGCAGTCTTAGTCTATCAAACCCATCATTCCTTTGCTTTTGATGGTTTAAAAGGTGCGCCCCCGGAAGCTTTAGCTTTAATTTTTCTAGGATTATTGATTAAAGGTGGGGTGTTTGTCTCAGGATTATGGCTACCACTAACTCACTCAGAATCAGAAACCCCAGTCTCAGCATTACTATCAGGGATTGTCGTCAAAGCTAGCATTTTACCCCTGTTGCGCTGTGCTTTTATTGCAGATGAAATTAATACTATCGTCAGGATTTTTGGCGTAGCAACAGCTTTAATGGGAGTATCTTATGCCATCTTTGAAAAAGATACAAAACGGATGCTAGCATTTAGCACAATTGCCCAGTTAGGCTTTATTCTCGCAGCACCAGAAGTCGGTGGCTTTTATGCCCTATCTCATGGTTTAGTTAAATCACATCTCTTTTTAGTTGCCGGTTCCTTACCAAGTCGTAACTTTAAAGAATTGGAACATAAGGGGATAGATCCTAAAATTTGGATTCTCCTAGTTATCGGCAGTCTCTCGATTTCCGGCTTTCCTTTGTTGGTAGGATATAGCTCAAAAGTCTTGACCTTAAAAAGTTTAGCACCTTGGCAGGCGATCGCGATGAATATTGCCGCCGTAGGTACAGCGATAGCCTTCAGCAAATTCATCTTTCTAGCGCGTGGAGAAAAACAGGAAGTCAAACCCGGTTTTTGGCCAGCAGTCATACTTTTAAGCAGTGGGCTAATTATCGCAAGTGTAGCCTATTTCCAGGCTTATACCATTGATAACATCATCAAATCACTGGCAATTATCGGTATAGGGTGGCTGATTTATGCTTTAATTATTAAAAAGTTAGCAATCACTCTGCCCCGCGTACTTGAGCAATTCGATCATCTGATCGGTGTGATGACTCTAAGTTTGATCGTACTCTTTTGGATGGCCTTATCATGATTGGGTATTTAATAAGATTAACAATCTGGTTTTTGCTCACTTCCGATCTGAGTGTAGAAAATATCATCATTGGTTTACTCATTGCATTTCTTCTCCCCCGTAGCTATAAATCCTCAGTAAGATTGCAAGATTGGTTAAAGATGCTGGGCAAAATCTTAATCGCGATTCCCTTAGCATATCTTGAGGCCTTTGAAATCATCATCCGTCCCCATAATAGAGAAGATATCATTATGGAAAGGGCAAAACTCAAACGTTCGCCACTGCTAATATTTCTAGATGTATTTCTGATTACCTTTACTCCCAAAACAATTGTTGTCAGATACAACCAAGAAGGCTACTACGAAGTCCACAGAATTTCGCCGGGTAAACAGCCATGAACTCGATCGTAATTGCCATGATTATCGCGATGCTCATACCTATGTATTCGGCCTGGAAAAATGAGAATATTTGGCAAAAGATGTTAGCCTTTAGCAGTATTTCCTCAAAAGCAGGGATTATGATTCTGTTCATATCTGTCTTGCGCGATGATTGGATGATCGGCGTAGTAGCAGCCATTATCCTCACCGTAGGAAATGCAGGATTAATGTTGCTGGCACACATACTCAAACGGATGAATGACCTATGATTAATATATTGAGTTATCTATTAATTGGCGTAGGAATTTTCTTCTGGTTTTGGGGAACTTCTCACCTACTGGGCAAACGATCGGTATTATTTAAGTTACATACTCTTTCGGTTGCAGATACCTTGGGTTCAATCCTAATCGTTGTCGGGTTGCTGCTGAAAATACCCAGTGAATGGCCGCTGCTAATTTTAGCAATTATTTCCTTAGCAATTTGGAATACAATGCTAGGCTATGTATTAGCATACTGTTCTAGTGATGAGGAAAAAAATCAAACTCAAACTCAGACAGAGTTGCCACCGGAGACATTATGAATGATAGTTATATTTATGTCTTAACCGCACTTTTGCCCTTGGCTGCTTGTATGCTAGTAGTTCAAGTGAATCCCTATCACGCCTTAGTAATTCGTGGCATATTAGGGGCAATAGCAGCATTAGTATATTCAGTGTTTGGGGCTGCGGATGTGGCTTTGACAGAAGCATTAATGGGTACGCTGCTAGCAGTAACGCTTTATGTGGTGGCAGTGAGATCGTCGCTGGTAATGCGTTTGGGGGTTTTAAAAGAGGAGAAAGTCGAGGCTGAAGGCGATGTTTTAAACGTAGAACAAGTAGAGAAAGTTGATGACGATCTTACTCCATTGCTCGATGATTTTCGCAGGATTTTTAGCAAATATTATCTCCGTCTGGAGGTAGTACCCTACACGAATACACAGGCTTTACACCGGGCTCTGAGAGATAAGGAAGTTCATGCAACTTGTATGAAATTGGCAGATCCAGAGGCAGAAGGCGAACCCAGAAAAATGACTTATCAAACTGTCACTAGAATCGAACGTATCTATGAGATCGTGCAAGCTGAAGTTTCCGCGACAAACACCAGTCTAATTTATAAAATTGCCTTGGATTCAGGGGAGGATCGTCAATGAAATGGGTTTACATTGTAGCTGGAATCGCACTTTACATTAAAATGCTGCTTTTTGCCAATCCTGTCTCAGATTTCTCAGCGACTTCGATAGTAGAATTAATTGTCAAAGATAGTGGCATTCCCAATGCAGTATCAGCGATCATTTTCCGAAATCGGCTTTATGACACGATTTTTGAAGTAGTGGTATTTACGATCGCGATTATGGGAGCTAATTTTCTCTTGGCTAATGAAAGACCATCCTGTACAATTTATCAATTTACAGATCAACCTTCTATTGTTTTAGCGCGTCTAGGAGCGACTATTTCGGCTTTAGTAGCTATTGAATTGTCACTTCGGGGCCATTTAAGTCCGGGGGGTGGTTTTGCGGCGGGAGTGGCCGGAGGAACTGCGATTGGTTTGGTGGCAATTACTTCATCGTCGGAGTGGATGCAGCGGATTTACGAACGATGGCACGCGGCTACATGGGAGAAGATTTCGGTGTTGATTTTTGTCGTGTTGTCGGCGGTAACTTTGTCGGGGATAGAGTTACCTCATGGAGAATTAGGAGCTTTAGTTAGTGGTGGGATGATTCCTTTGCTGAATATTTTAGTAGCGGTAAAAGTTGCCTTGGGATCGTGGGCAGTGGTGTTAATTTTTATTCGTTATCGGGGGTTGTTATGATAGATGGGGAAGAAGGGGAAGAAGAGGCAGGAGGCAGGAGGCAGGAGGCAGGAGGCAAATGCAATACTAGAAATGGTTTGGGCGATCGAAAATGTCATAACTGTTGTGGCGGTTGCTATATAAGCCTGGTTTTCGCGTAAAAAGGAGTCAGAATTGTTTCTGACTCCTTTTTACCCCTGATTAATTATTAAGAAACTACTCCTGTTTCGGGCCGAAAACCATCTGTAACACCATCGTCGGCTCACCTCTTTTATGATAGCGATCCGCCCACTGGCGTATCACCTCATCCAACTCCTCAAGAGCTTGGTCAAGGCGTTCAGGAGGAATATCCAACTCCTCCAAAACTCGCATTACCTTGGGTTGTTTTTCCGCCCAATCCTGCATCAGCTTAAAGTACCGTGCAGTATCCTCTACCATAATGAAAGTGCGCTCTTCCTGCTCCGCTGGAGAATAAGAAGAGCGAGTTAGAGCATAAAAAGGCATTCCCCAAGGAGAATCAATTCTAGTTACAGTTCCCGAATAGATTAGGCGACGCTTAATGTGTTCTGCGAGAGCTTCACTCAAAGGCATTCGCCGATCGACAGATAACTCTTCTTGCGATCGCCTATGTAGAAACTCGATCAACTCCATAAACTGAAAAGAATTGATCAATTGAGCGTCAGGCAAATTCGGCGGAAGTTTACCTTCGAGATATCGCTTTTCCTCAGCAGTCAAATTGTTGCCCGGAATCCGGGCCCGCCCTGGTTGCCAAGGATATTGTTCTAACCAAACATAAGGAAATTGAATTAAATAGCGAGGCTCTTGGGAACCAAGCATTTTCAACAACTTGCCCTTAGTGAGGGCTTCCCGGACTTCTTCCACTATCACCTTCACCCGTTTGGGTTCAATGTGATGCAAGTGTCCGGTCATTCGCAGGTTTTGATCCTGTTCGATATAAGTTGTATAAATGGCACACTTAGCCGCAGTCGCTGCGGCATCAAGAAAAGCCCCGTGCCTGTGCCCACTTGTCCTCATGGCACTGAATGCCAAATAAAGCATGATCTGATCCATTGCGCTAGGGCTGAGGCTCTTGATCAGATCCAAAGAATCATTACTCATCACAATCCCCGAAATAGCCAAACTTGGAGGCATGGTATCATCCTCCGTTAATTGTTGCGAATACGCCGTATTAGGCGATGCCAATTTTTGCTTGCGCCTTTTGGCAACCCTATTACTCACGCCAGTTACTTTCCCTGAGACTATTGGGGCGTTGGCGTGGAGGCGATCGCACCGAGAAGTGCGAGTTATTGGCGAATTCAAGTAGATTGTTGCACCCTATGCACTCAGGGTTTACCCACATATTATGTTAAGTATCACCAATTTATTATAGTCCAACCATAGAAGAATCATCCCTATTGGAGGATAACATCGGTAAAAATTTTTTATCGGCCTGGGAGGAATTGACTGAGGTCTGACAAAAGCCATGCCAGTCAGGTTCTACAAATCAGCCGCAAGACCATTGACCTGTAGCTCAAGCCTTGAGCTCGTAACGATCGTGGATCGAGTGCGTCAGGTAAAGGGGGCAAAGTTGGCGATCGCCACCCAAAAATAGTAGTCCCAAACATCGCTGGCGCGATCGCACTTCCAATATTTCCGAGCTCATCTAAGTATACCCGATCCACTTGATTGCTGTTAAGCAAAGTTTAATCGGGGTAAAAATTACTGTGTTTGTTCAATATCGCCGCCCTAAATTACACTAGGAAATATCGTTAGATCGACCTTCCTCAGCCAGCAATTTAGATGTTAATTCCCGTCTTCCCATCAACAATCGTCTGCGTCTCCAATTCACCAAACCAGTGATTAATAAAACACTCGGTATTAAACCGATAAAAACATAGAAAATACGAGTATAAATTCCACCAAAAAGACCGAAATGAAGAGTGCCGATCGCAATCATAAACTTGAACATTGGTGGCGGTTCTACAACGCGATTGACATTCAAAACTTTCCCACTATATCGATTCAGTTCTACACTGCTCATCGCAAACCGAATCAACTCGTGAGGAAGTTGTTTACTAACCGTAATTTTTTCAGGTTGATGTTCGTCAAAAACTACATAAGTCGTTTTTCCATCTGGCATAGCGGCATCAGCTTTGCGTAACAATTCGCTTAAAGCTACGGGTTGTTTTGCCGGAGGTAAAACTTTCGCAACTGGCGGAGGTTGATTGAGCGCAAATAGCAGGACGAAGTATGAAAGCATGACACCTGTAACAGCCAGAATCAGTAAAAATGTACTTGATAAAATGCCTCCGACTTGATGGATATCGTAACTTAATAACGGTAGTGGTGCAGTCGTGCGAACCGTAAAACCGCTTTTCAATTTTCGCCAACCAGTCCACAACATTGTCCCGGTTATTACGATTAGTACAAATAACAAACCAGTCGCGCCCACAATCGCCGTTCCCACTTGACCAAAGGCTAATTTGTAGTGCAACTGATAGAGAAATCCCATCAGCGATCGCTCCCATTTTCTCGATCCTAAAATCTTAGCCGTGTAAGGATTTACGAACGTATCTAGGCTTTCCCCATCTGGGGTTTTTATTGTCACCTGATAGCTGCCATTCGGCGTTTGAGGAAAGCGAATCGACTGTAAAGGGAAGTTAGGATAAGCAGCTTGAACTGGCGCGATCGTTTCATCCAGAGATGCTAGATTTCCTTGGGGAACAACTCGCATTAAAGAAGGGTTAATGGCGCGATCGAGTTCCTGGTGAAATACAATAGCGCTACCCGTTAAACTAATCACAGTCAGTAATAGACCGATTGCAATTCCTATCGAACCATGTATTGTTAGTATCAGTTTGCGAACTTTCATACTTGCAACTCCTTGTTTAGATTTAGATAAAAACCGTCATTTGCTGTTAAAATTGCACTGTAAAAGAACCAATTACTGTCAATGGTTCCCGGCATATTGCCAGAGGATCTGCTATTTCTCACAGATTCAATGTAGTTGATATTGAACAGGTTTTTGATGTTGATTGCAAATCGCAAATTATCGCGTTGATAAAAAATTGCGGCATTGGTTAGAAAATAACTATCCGCTTCAAAGCTGTTAGCCAAATCCCCTTTTCTCTCGCCCACATAGTTGAATCCAACCCCAAATCCCAAACCCTGCAACTCACCGCTTTGAATTTCATAAGTTGTCCATAGACTAGCACTATGTTTGGGAGTATTAAATAATGTGTTGCCCACCAAATCGGGGTTTGTATCTGCTGTAACTTCAGCGTCAGTGTAGGCATAAGCAGCAATAACATTCCAACCGGGCAAAATTTGTCCAGAAATATCGAGTTCAAGGCCTCGACTTCGCTGTTCCCCAGAGGCAACTGAGAACAAAGGATTATTGGGATCGGTGACAGCAACATTTTGTTTTTTAATATCAAAGTATGCCAAAGTAGCGAAAAGCCTGCTGTCAAACAACTCACCTTTAACACCGAATTCGTAGCCTTCTCCGGTTTCCGGTTCGATGAGAGCACCGTCGGATGTTGTTGCCGAACCGGGAGTAAAAGATCGCGAATAGCTGGCATAAAGATAAACTTCAGGAATGGGTTGATAAACAATCCCTAAACGAGGAGTAAAATTATGGTAATTCTGATTTTTTTCGCTTTCAACTGACCTGGAATTACCCGAAAGCACTTTGTTTTTTTGCTCTGCGGTGTCATAGCGAAGTCCTGCTAGTAGCTTTAAATTATCGAAGATTGAAATTTGATCTTGCACGTAGAAACCATATTGACTTCTCTCTACATCATTTCCTCCAAAAGGAGCTAGTGTATCCTCATCAGGCTTAGGAAATTGCCCGTAAACCGGATCGAAAATATTGAGGGTAAGCGGTGTGGCAAAATCACCTACTGAGAAAAATCTTTCATCGCTGTAGGCGATATCTGCACCGAAGATCAGGGTGTGTTTAACTGAACCTGTAGCAAACTCACCCACGATGTTTGTTTGGAGAGTGTAGTTCTTATACTGCCCGTCTTGAGAAGCCCAGAAACGATTAACGGTGGCAGTTGCATCATCAAAGCCAATTTGAAGAGCAACCACATTGAAATCATACTCATAGGATGAATAGCGAAACGCATTTCTTAGCTTCCAGTTTTCACTGAAACGGTACTCGAAATTGTAGCCAACATTTAAGTCTTCAGTTCCTATCCGATCGTCGGGTTCGCTGCCAATGCGATCGCGTGGAACGTCAACAATCCGATTGCCAATAGCGGGCAGTTGATTATCAGCCGCCCGCCGATCTTCGGTGTATTCAAGAGAAACTGTCAAGTCGGCGCGATCGCTTATTCTCCAAGTAAGCGTCGGCGCAATAAATAACCGCTGCTCGTCTTGCTCAAAGCCCCGAAAACTCTCACTTGTTCGGTACAATCCATTTATGCGGTAGAGCAAACTGCCATCAGAAGTTAAAGGGCCGGAAATATCAATACGAGGTTGGACAAGACTCCGGCTTCCAAGTTGCAGTTCAGCTTCGTAGAAAGGTTCTGATAGCGGTTGTTTGGATACTAAGTTAATCAAACCCCCTGGTTGAATTTCGCCGTACAAAATTGAAGCTGGCCCTTTCAGAACTTCAACGCGATCCAGGTTGGCAAGTTCTGGAAAAGACTCCACGCCGTATCGTCTGAACCCATCTCGCAAGACAGGGGCCTCGTTAAAACCTCGAATACCAAATGTGGCACCTCGACCTGTACTATCTCCGCCGTATGTGACACCGCTAACGTTGCGTAATACTTCTTCTAATCTGGTAGCTTGTTGATCTTCTATGACTTCTTGAGGAACTACTTGAATCGACTGAGGAATATCTCGAATTGGCGTATCGGTTCTAGTTGCTGAGGAAGCATTGGGTACTCGATAGGGAGTTGCTTGTCTGGCGGTGACGGTGATATTAATTTCTTCATCAGCCGTGACACTTAAAGTTAAACCACTTGCGCTTCTAATTACATCTGCTATTGGCAATCTTTCTTGCCCGGTAATGCTGATGCGAATGCTATTAGCATCAACATTTGTCACGGTGACTGAAGTAATCCCTTCAAAGGGATTATCTGCCTTAAATTCTCCACCTCCCGGTAAGGCTAATTGGGCATTAGAAATCTCTGCAATTAAAGTTGTGCCGGAAGTCCTAGTATTTGCTCGTAACACTTGCCCTGCTGCTGTTTCTAAAATAACTTCTAAACCTGCGGGAGTTGGGTTTAGTTGTACGCCTGTAACTTGTATGACTGATTGAGAGATTTGTACGTTTTCAGAAAAGGTAAAACTTGCTTGCGATCGCTGAAAAAATCCTTCAACATTGGTGTTATGTTGCTCAATTTCGTTGAGTTTGGGTATTTCTGTAGCTGTGACTGCTGCGGCATCGGAGAGCGAAATTTCGGGATGTGTGGGGCTAGCTGCACCTGGGTGATTCTCATCAATCTTTTGCGTCAACTGCGAATTATATTGACTATCTTCGTTAAAGACTGTTCTCTTTGTTAATAATAATTTGCTTTTAATTAAAGACTGTTCTTGAATGGGAGTTTCTGGTTGTGGAGCGATTGCGATCGCGGACAACTCTTGAGGAAAGTCCGCTGAATCGCTCTCAATCGCTATTGCAACATCATTTACCTCCTCTTTCACAACCTCAGCCGCCATAATTGGCGCAATACCAATACTCAGCAGTGCAACGCACGCCAAAGGTAGATACAGTTTCATTTTCACACCACACACCGAGAATCGTTGAGCTACCGTGCTATCAGCCATAACCCAGTCAAAAAGCCATATACTATCGCTAATAATTTGCAGTAATTTTACCAAAATAAATGACTATGATGGTCATGTCAAGCAAATATTTTAGATTTTTTATTGCAAATTATTATAGGTACAAGCTTTGTCAGGACTTAGGTAATGACGCTATATATAGCATCATTACCTAAGTCCTGATAAACTATATATATTGGGTAAGTGAGTTTACCGCGATCGCCTGGATGAAAGACATGATTAGACTTCTCCAACAAAGCCTTTCAATAGCAGGCAAGATACCTGCTCCGAGCGGGTTTATGGGAGAAGTCTAAGGTCGCGATCGCCCAACGTTCTGATTTTTTCCCACACCAAAAACCCATGTGCGATCGCCAAAGCACTCAACCACACCACATTCCCAGCAAAGATGCTCCAAAGAATCGGCAGCGTTAAGACACACTTCCCTTCCAGAAGTAACCCAGCCAATAAAATCACCAATTCAAACAGCACAAATCCCCCAGTCAATCTGCCGCCCATACGCAGATAGTTTTGCGCGATCGTGCCTTGACTAAACAGAGGTTTGTAACTTGCCAGCATCGTCACCAGCAGCGTTCCAGTCAATAACACCAATCCCCAAGCGAAACAGTTAAATGTGCGGGGATAGTTATGCAAGGTATAGCCGCACAATTGATTGGCAAACCAGATAGTTGTAGCCGTGACGATCGCACGGCGACGAGTCAGCGTGGTTCCAGCAATGACACCCAGACAAACAAAGGGTAGGGTACAGGTGTAAGTCAGGTTGCTGAGGCTACCAACAGTAATCAGTAACGCTTGCCAGAATATCCCTTGAGACAGCGATCGACAACCCAATCGCCATTGAGCCGATAGATTCTCATTTGTAGGAATCGTCAAACTTTGCACAAAATTCATAATGCCTCTGATTTACTTGTAGATTTGCTAACAGGTGGATACAGATGGTCGATCACTTTATTGTTTTGACCGAGATGTTCGTGGACAATACGTTGTGCGATCGCGGGTGTAACGCGGGTATACCAGGTTCTATCACCCGAATAGAAAACCACAGGCCCCATTTTGCATACCTCCAAACAACCGGAAGTCATAACGTACACATCCATTCCTGCTTCTTTCACCGCAGTTTGCAACGCCTCAATAATCGGCTGCCAGTTGCGCGAAGGGTGACAGCGACTTGAACGGCACACTGAGATGTAGGGACGTTTGAGCGGGTTGTTCTCAAATGGGATGGGGCCCGAACCCAAGACGTAAATCTCGCGTAGTTCCTGGTAAAGACTCAACTTTTCCAGTTGAGGTTTGCCCTCCGGTAACAAGTCTTCATCCTCCCCAACAAAGGGACTGGGCAAAAACAGATTCATCATCTTTTCGCCTGCACCGTTCCAAAACTGAATGCCCCAACTACGGGCTTCCCCCTTTTCATTTAAACGACGATACAGCGATGCCCGATGAATTAACCGTTGCTGCCGCAGTTTGGGGGGCGTTTTTTCCAAAGGACCGCCCAAATGCTCTTCCAGGCAAAGATGCAGATGCCATGCCTCGGTGACAACAGTAAGATAGCCATCGTAGAGGATGCAGATTTTTGGCGGTTGGGTAAATTCCAGTTCCAGCACACCGCCCTCCACCACATGACCAATCTGGGTTTCTTGCCAGCGTTCCTGAAACAGTGCGTACAACAGAGGTCCGGTAACATCAATCGTACAGGGAAAGTCTTCGTACTCAATCTGTCCGCCCGTTAGTAGCGGTTCGGTAATGCAACGGTTAAGCGGTGTAACAAAGCGAGAGAATTCACCCATGATAAATCTCCTAAAATGTGGCACTGATACCAAGTCGAAAGCTGCGTCCTACGGCGGGATAACCGGGATATTGCTCGTATTGTTGGTTAAATAAATTATCTAGGTTGCCATTCAACACCACAGTTCCCCCTAATGGCACGCGGAGTTTTAAATCTACGGTGGTGTATCCCGGCAAGGATTCGGTGTTGGTGTTGTTGACGAAGTAACTGCTGAGGTGGCGCACAACTATACCCGTATAAAGTCTTCCGGGTGTTTCGTAGGCCAGTCCAAAATTAAGGCTATCGGCATCCCGAAAGCTCAGTTGGTTGTCTTGGATATCGGGGTTGCGATCGCGCACAATACGCGGGTCGTTTAGGGTATAGTTGGCAAAGCCATAGAAATTGCGGGCAAGTCGCACATTCAGAGCTGCTTCTAAGCCCAATGTTCTCACTTGACCGATGTTTTCGTAAGTGCTGGGAGAGCCAAACTTAAAGTTAATCAGATCGGAAATGGTGTTACTAAAAAAGGTGAGCCGCAGCAGCCCAATATTCCCTAATGCCTGGTCGATGCCAATGTCAAAGCTATCTCCCCGCTCTGATTTTAGGTCAGGATTTCCCACTACATTAAAGGCAGCTAACCCTTCCAGGTTAGAGATTTGCGGTGCTCGGAAGCTTCTGGCATAGTTGGCTCGTAACGTCGTACTCGCTCCCAAAGCCAGCCGTGCGCCAACGCTGGGAGAGGTAAATGAGCCATTAACCAAGCTGTTAAAGTCTTGCCGCAGCCCCAAGTTGACGCTGAAACTAGGGGTGAATTTTACTTCATAGCGGGCAAACAGTGCGCCTTGGCTAATGTCGCCATCGTAGTTGACCTCGGTGCTGTTAGTACCATAACTGAAGGTGGTATTGCGCGATCGCGTGTTACGGTAATCCACGCCATAGGTGAGCGTCTGGTTCTTCGCAATTTGCCAGTTATGCTGCACTTGAGCTCCAATCGCCCTGCGATCCACGTCATCTTTAGTGCCAGAGCCGTTTGGGTCGGGATTGTTATAGTTATAGCTGAGAAAATCCCCGTAAACGCGGCTGGTGAGCAGAGAATCGTCGCCATCCCCTAACTTGGATTCCCAAGTCAGATCTAATAATACTTCCTCGGTGTATTGCCGAGCTTCTGGAGTCAGAGTGTTAAATTCGCCAATGCTACCTGGAATTGCCACTCCTCCAGCCACTCCAAAATCTTTAGTCAAATAGAGGGCGCTGAAGGTGAGCGTGTTGCGATTATCGAGTTGCCCTTCCAGTTTCAAGTTGGCATTATTGTACAAAACATCAGCGTTCTCGCGGCGATCCTCCAGGTTAATGCGATCGATATCGAAGGGAAAATCATTTTCCGACTGAGTGCGAGTGTAACCTACTGTCCAGCCAATTCCGCCACTGCGTCCCCTCGTTTGAATTGCCTGCTCATTTAACCCAAAGCTACCTGCTGCTGCTCGCAGAGCGACTTCCGGCTTATTTGATGGAGAACGAGTGATGATGTTAATTACGCCTCCTATTGCGTCTGAACCATAAAGTGTGGAGCCACCGCCCGGTAGTAACTCAATGCGTTCAATGTTATCGGTAGTTAGTTCTGACAAATCAAACCCACCGAAAAAGCCCACATCGTTGATAGGGCGACCATCAAGTAAAATCAAAACTTGTGCCGAATTCGAGCCACGGATAAACTGACTGCTCAAAGCACCTAACTGCCCGCCAGCCGTGCCATCAATCAGAATTCCCGGCAGGTATTTTAAGGCTTCCTGGGCTGTTCTCGCTCCCTGGGCTTCAATCTGTTCGCGGTTAATTACATAAACTGGGCGGGTAGAATCTCCCAGAGGGGCTTCTCGCCGAAAGGGTGCGTATACAGGTTGATTTAAAATTTCGCCCGTAACGGTAATATCAATTTCTTCTTCTTCTTCTTCCTCTTGGTTGGCGTTGGGTGACGGTGTTTGGGAGAAGGCTTTTGGTGTACAAGCGATTGCAAAGGCGAAAAATCCTGTCAAAGTCCAGCAAAATATCTCCACGCCTTGTGGAAAAAATGCGTTTACCATCTTCTGTACCTCGCAGATAGATTTACAGTTCAATTAACATCGGCGGGCATTCTGACTCAAAGACATCAGTCTCATTACAGCTGCGGGACAGCGCCGGATTTACACCGAACTTTCCCCGTTACCTCTAGCGACTGCTCCTCGCTAGAACCGATTTATTTCCTCACAGCATATCACTGTTTGGGTTGCAAGCCAATATATCTCTTAAAATGGTTATAAGCTCACTCTCCCGTGCCGCATTTCATCTTGCCTCCACCACAATAAGTCCCCCACCAAGGATTGAATTTAGCCGCATCTTCTGGATCTTTAGTCATATTTACAAGCGTTGCAAAGCTAGATGGCTTACTGGCATACCGAAAGTGCATATGTATTGGTTCACCATTTAATTCACCATGCGGTGGGATAAAACTGAGATACTGGAAGCGATTACAGCCGGGATCTTGACTTTCATCTTTTACCAGCTCAAATAAATCCCAAGTCATTTTATACTCGGCGTAATACTTACCATCGCCAGTTGCACCCATGTAAACATACTGACAATTCCGTGCGATTGGTTTTTTCCCGGCTGTATCTTTGTAGAAGGTGAATTTCTCCATTTTATTGATATCAATACGTTTGGGATTGCGGGGATCTTTGACCGAATTCTGGTGTTCTCTGTTGAGATGAAACACGCCATTAAATCCTAAGTACGGAACCTTATAGGCATTCATCGAGATAATTTGAGTGGCTATAGGTGATGGGGTTACAACTTTTGCAGGGGTCGGCTGAGTAGTCTTTGCAGATGGACTTGCAGCTTTTATTGACGCTGGTTGAGACTCAGTTTGATTTACTTCGGGTGAATCTATTTGAGGTTGGCAAGCGATCGTTACTACCCCAACTACAACTAGAATTGCATTAAGTTGAAATCGTTTCATGGATATCTCCTGGTGTAAAAATTTAGAACATGATTGAGAAGAAGGGACTAGGGGAAGAAGAAGGGACTAGGGGCTAGGGGCTAGGGGCTAGGGGAAGAAGAAGGGACTAGGGGTTAGGGGCTAGGGGCTAGGGGAAGATAAGAAGGGGAAGAAGGAGGGAAGAAGGGATGAAGATCGGCGGGTTTCAGTAATTTAGAATGTTTTAACTACCTTAGCCTTTGCTAAGTAAATCCACTTAATTAAACATAAGATAAGGATGGCTAAAAAGCCGACTGTCTAAACATTCTTCCTTCTCTCCTAGATAACTAAATTTTTCTTCCTTCTTTCTTCTCCCTTCTTCCTTCTTCCTTCTACTTATAACTATCAAAACTGCACTGAAAATGAACCAATTACTCTCAAAGGTTCCCCAACTTCAATTCTTGTTCTGCCATTAGGTGTTCCTGGAGAGTAGTCAGTATTAAAAATGTTCTTAACATTGATTGCGAAGCGCCAATTGTCTCGACGGTAAAAAATAGCAGCATCAGTAAGGAAATAACTATCCAACTGGAAACTGTTATCAAGATCCCCTTCTCGTTCCCCAACGTAGTTAAATCCAATTCCGAAGCCTAACCCTTGTAACTCACCGGTTTGAATGGTGTAAGTCGTCCACATACTGGCGCTATGTTTGGGAACACCAATCAAGCGATTACCCACTTCAATTGCATTATCCTTGGTAACTTCAGCATCCGTGTAAGCGTAGCCACCAATAATATTCCATCCCGGCAGAATCTCACCAGAAAGATCCAACTCTACGCCTCGACTTCGTTGTTCGCCTGTTGCTATAGAGAAAAATGAATCGTTGGGGTCAGTAGTGGCAACATTTTTTTTGGTAATGTCAAAATACGCCAAAGTAGCAGAAAGTCTATTTTGGAATAATTCAGTTTTAAGACCGAATTCAAATCCCTCACCTTCTTCGGGTGCTAAGAGACTACCATCGGCGGAAGTTGCTGTGACGGGAAGAAACGATCGCGAATAACTGCCGTAGAGAGAAATCTCTGGAATAGGTTGATATACAATTCCCACTCGCGGCGTAAAAGCATCATTAGTTTCAGTATTTTTCACATCAGTAGAACGGAAAAACCCCTCTAAACTACCGATTGTTTGCTCTACCGTGTCGTAGCGGATGCCAGCCAGCAGTTTTAAATTATCAAGGACTGCAATTTGATCTTGTAAATAGACTCCTATTCTGTTGACCTCTAGCTTTTGATCGAAGAAACCAGGAATATTTTGAAATTCAGGCCTGGGAACAGATCCATATACTGGATCGAAGACATTTAATGGTGTCGGTAAGCCAAAATCCAGCCTTCCAATTCCTTCGTCATCCAATCGATTCAAATCAACCCCCGCTAAGAGGGTATGCTTCACTGAACCTGTGGCGAAGTTTCCCACAATATTTGTTTGTAGGGAGTAATTTTTACTGTCTAAGTCAAACCCACCGTAATAGCGCTCGGCAATGCCAGTTGCCTCATCAAATGTGAAGGGGAACGAAGCAAATCTTTGCTCGGTATGTCTATCTGAATATCGAAATGCGTTACGAAATTTCCAGTTATCACTAAACCGATGTTCAAAGTCATATCCAACAGTGAAAAGTTGGATTTTTGTGGAATCGTCTGGCTCTCCAAAGATGCGACGGCGAGGAGTATCGAGCAGTCGATCGCCCACAGCAATTCTACCAAAGTCTAGAGGTTGCTGGATGTCTGAATATTGCAATAGAACTGTGAAATCAGTGCGATCGCTAATTTTCCAAGTTATCACTGGCGCAACTAGGACTCGATCGATATCTTGGTCAAAGTCACGAAACCCTTCTGAGTGTTCGTAAACTGCATTCAATCGATAGAGTAAACTACCATCGGAGGTTAAGGGGCCGGAAATATCAAGGCGAGGACGAGCAAACCCATAATTGCCTAACTGAACTTCACCCTCGTAAAATGGAGTTGACAGCGGCAGTTTGGTAACAACGTTAATAACACCGCCCGGTTGAACTTCACCAAATAAGATTGAAGCTGGCCCTTTGAGAACTTCGATGCGCTCAATGTTTGCCGTGTCTGGCAACAATTCAGACCCTTGTATAGCACCATACTCTCTGAAACCATTAGTCAAAACAGGAGCATTACTAAAACCACGAATAGCGATACTTAATCCCTGACCTTCTCCACCACCGTCAAAGGTAATACCGCTGACGTTGCGTAGTGCGTCCTCTGCTCGGATCGCTTGTTGATCTTCTATGACTTCTTGAGGAATTACTTGGATCGACTGAGGAACGTCTCGAATTGGCGTATCGGTTCTGGTTGCAGTGGAAGCATTGGGAGCGAGATAGGGAGTTGCTTGTCTGGCGGTGACGGTGATATTAATTTCTTCATCAGCCGTGACACTTAAAGTTAAACCACTTGCGCTTCTAATTACATCTGCTATTGGCAATCTTTCTTGCCCGGTAATGCTGATGCGAATGCTATTAGCATCAACATTTGTCACTGTGACTGAAGTAATCCCTTCAAAGGGATTTTCCGCCTTAAATTCTCCACCTCCCGGTAAGGCTAATTGAGCATTAGAAATCTCTGCAATTAAAGTTGTGCCGGAAGTCCTAGTATTTGCTCGTAACACTTGCCCTGCTGCTGTTTCTAAAATAACTTCTAAACCTGCGGGAGTTGGGTTTAGTTGTACGCCTGTAACTTGTACGACTGATTGAGAGATTTGTACGTTTTCAGAAAATGTAAAACTTGCTTGCGATCGCTGAAAAAATCCTTCAACATTGGTGTTATGTTGCTCGATTTCATCTAATTTCGGTATTTCTGCTGTTGGCTCTTTTGGCTGCGCTGTCGGTTCAATATTAGGAGTAGGAGCAGCGCGATCGCGATTGTATTCTGGATCGAGTGTTAAGTCGGAATTGGGTTTTCGGTCAAGATTTTCTATAGCTAGCTTGACTTCTAACTCCTCGCTTTGGGATGAGGGCTTTTGTTCAATCGGTTTTTCGCGATCGCTCGCAGATGCGATCGCCCACCATTGAGCGCGATCGTCCTCTTTTGAGCGATTTATTGAACTCGGATCGGGGGCGATCGCAGGTTCTACTTCAGTTCGGTCTAAATTAGTGCCTTCAGAGAAACTCCTTGGCCCTGCCGCTGCTACTGGCATGATACCAACGCCTAGCAGTGCAACACAGAAAAACGGTAGAGACAGCTTCATTTTCACACCACACACTTAAAAAATTGAGACGTAAGCCATCTGTAAGTAAGAGTGAAGACACCGATTGACTTGCACCCCGTCAGTTGTACTCTCCTGAAAGCGTATCCGTGCGATCGCTGTTTCAATCTAGTTTCCGGGTACAAGTGGCGATCGTGCCAGCATTGTCAACAATCAAGCACTTATCAGTAACTATTCGCATTAACTTTGTAAGATTACAATACTCTCTTATCAATGTCAAGCAAAAATTTCAATTCTAATTAAGAATTTTTGTTATTTTTTGAGTGCGTTACGCCACTAGACTATAAAGGATTTTAGGCTGTAATCCTAGTGAAGTCTTTCGCTATAAGCTATATATAGCGGCAATCTTGGCAGCAAAAAAGAAGACTTTGCTTATGTCTTCGAGCGGTAACTTATAAGAATTAAAATTATTAATAGCACCTGCACAAATAATAATTAGAGCCAAGCAATACTAAAACTAATTAAGAATTATTTTGAATAAAGTATTGCAACAGCCAGATAAAATCTCTTGAAGAAAAAAGCGCGATCGCAGACCTCAAGATTTCAGGGTGAGAAAGAATAAGTGTAAAAAGTGGAAGGGATCGACCTTGAAAGCATTAAGGATGAATAACTTCGCTCCGATCCTTCATAATCGATCCTTCCACTGATAGCGTCTTAACCATCTTCACCAGTCGTAGATTCCGGCGCAGGCTCCTCATAAGCTGGTTCTGGCGCAGGTTCTTCATAAGCTGGTTCCTCATAAGCTGGTTCTGGCGCAGGTTCCTCATAAGCAGGTTCCTCATAAGCAGGCTCCTCATAGGCAGGTTCCTCATAGGCAGGTTCCTCATAGGCAGGTTCCTCATAGACAGGTTCCTCATAAGCTGGTTCTGGCGCAGGCTCCTCATAAGCAGGCTCCGGCGCAGGTTCCTCATAAGCTGGTTCCGGTGCAGGCTCTTCATAAGCAGGTTCCGGTGCAGGCTCCTCATAAGCAGGTTCCGGTGCAGGCTCTTCATAAGCAGGTTCCGGCGGTGGCGCTTGCTCCACAGGTTCCGGCGGTGGCGCTTGCTCCACAGGTTCCGGTGGTGGCGCTTGCTCCACAGGTTCCGGTGGTGCTGGCGTATCAGGTGTAAAGTTGCTGGGTTCGGGAGGTACATCAACTATTTCGGAAAAAGGAGCCTGCCTCTGATTGTTAGCTTCAGCTTCGGCTTCTGCTGCTTGGCGACTGGCTTCTTCTTGCTGTTGCTGCAAGCGATCGCGATTTTCAGCGTCACGAGCGGAGCCTTCCATACCATGATTGGCCCTAACTCTTTGCCACCGTTCCTCGCCGCCTGTTGATGGAGCATAGCGTGCCTCCCGCGCGGCTTCAATAGCAGCTCGGTCTGCTTCTTCGTCACCGCTGGAGCCTAACACTTCCACGTCAACGGCTCTACCTTTGGAATCTACCCTCACTCTCAAACGGGTATCGCCTATAGCTTCACCAAGGGAGTCCTTGCGTTCGTATTGGTATTCGCAGGAACCCTGACAAGCACCCCTACCTCGTCCTGAATTTGTACCTAAACCGTCTCTGTTTCCTTCTGAGTTATTGGTTTTGGTTCCAGTATTTGTTGACGCTTCAACAGTCGGGGCACTTTTGCTAGTGCCTGTACCTGTATCTGTACCTGTGTCTGTTGTGGTTGTTGTACCTGTGCCTGTACCTATACCTGTACCTGTATCTGTACCTGTGTCTGTTGTGGTTGTCGTACCTGTGCCTGTACCTATACCTGTACCTGTTCCTGTATCTGTACCTTTTGTTTCTGTTGCCGTGCCTTTGGAGCTAGTTGAGGCTTTAGATAAGTCTCCCAACTTTTTCACATCCTGCGATGCAGTCGATGTAGTTGATGCCGAAGGAGCGATCGCTGCGGGTGTTGCTACTGGTGATGGTTCTGGGGAGGCGACTACTGTTGTTTCCGGTGTTGTTTCCGGTGTTGCTTCTGGGGAGGCGACTACTGTTGGTTCCGGTGCTAGTTCTGGGGAAGCGACTACTGTTGGTTCCGGTGCTGGTTCGGGGGAGGCAACTACTGGTTCCGGTGCTGGTTCGGGGGAGGCGACTACTGGTTCTGGTGCTGGTTCGGGGGAGGCGACTACTGTTGGTTCCGGTGCTGGTTCGGGGGAGGCAACTACTGGTTCCGGTGCTGGTTCGGGGGAGGCGACTACTGGTTCCGGTGTTGGTTCGGGGGCAGTTGGCTCAGCAGTTTTAGAGCCAATAGGAGATTCTAGAACAGAGCCTTCAACTGGCTTGAACTCTTGCGGAGGAATATCTTTGGCAATTTTGGGATCGGGTTCTAGTTCGGCGTTAGTATCCTCAACTACAACAATCTCAATTGGCTCTTCTGCTAGTTCCAGCGATCGCTCCAAAAAACCGCTAGCGCCGACAGCTAGCAATACAACGTGCAGCGCTGCTGAACCTGCGAGACTGTAGATCAGAAACTTCTTAAGAGCCTCCTGCTCTTTTTGTCGCTGCTCTGTACAAATACTTGACAAGCTCATATTCTCCAAACCCTCGCAAACGGGACATTGCCTTATGGCTACCAACTTAAAGATTTCAGCCCCAAATGACTTTATCTTTAATAAGCCGAACTTAAACACAAATTTGTTGCTTTTGATATTCTCATATCTGCTGTGATTATTGCAAGTTAATTGCAAAACAATATGACTTTAATTTATTATTCGTTACACAACTTAATGAAACTTAAGATAAATTAAAGCTTGTAAGGGCTTTTCTCGACCCGATCGCCCTTCAAAGCTGCTTAAATACGAGGTTTTCCGCTTATAGCTCACAGTTAGCGTTTGCGATAGCTCGGCGAGCGCTTAAATATTAAGTTTTATTAAATTCAAAATTGTTGCAAATTAATATCAGATACTCTTAGAAGTATTGACAAAATTCTCAAAAATTTTAAGCGACTGTAATGGCAATAGATAGATTATTTACAGCCGGCGGCGCGGTCATGTGGCCGTTGCTGGGATTTTCGGTAGTGGGAACGGCACTGATCGTAGAGCGGGTGAGATTTTGGTATCGAGTGATGAAACGGCAGGCTCCCGTCATTAAACAAGCACTCAGGTTCTACCAGTTGGAAAATTTAGTGGGTACGATCGAACTGCTCAAACAAAATGCCGACTTACCGCTACCCAGGATTTTTCTGGCCGCATTGGAACTCGAAGACCCAAATCCAGAAGAATTTCGCTTAGCGCTAGAAAGTGAAGCCCAAGCTGAGATCCCAAATTTGAAGCGATTCAACAACTTTTTCGACACTATTATCAGCCTTTCACCTCTGTTTGGGCTTCTCGGCACCGTCTTGGGTTTGATTACCTCCTTTGCCTCTCTGAAAGTGGGGGATGTGGGAGGTAGTAAAACGGCAGGTGTTACTTCTGGGATTAGTGAAGCTTTGGTTTCTACTGCATCGGGATTAGTAGTGGCTATTTTCATAATGATGTTCGCCAATACATTTAGAGGATTTTACCTCCGCCAAATTGCGCTAATTCAGGAATACTGCGGTCAGCTAGAATTGCTTTACCGCCATCGCTACGAACGAAAAGAGAGGTCTTATGCGTCTACAAGATGAACCGGATTTACCAGCACAAATAAATATTGTGCCGATGATCGATGTGATTTTTGCGATTTTGACGTTTTTCATCATGTCAACTTTGTACTTAACTCGTTCTGAAGGGTTGCCAGTGAACTTGCCAAAAGCAGGAACAGCACAAAGTGGACAGCCAGCAAAAGCGACGGTAACGATTGATTTGCAGGGGAAGTTGTGGCTGAACCGCCAGCCAGTTCAGTTGGAGAACCTTGCAGGCGCAGTTGGTCAGCAAGTCAAGCCTGGTGAAGATTTGTTAGTGGTGTTAAATGCGGATAAAGGTGTTTATCACGGTAGAGTGATTGAGGTGATGGATCGAGTGCGTCAGGTGAAGGGGGCAAAGTTGGCGATCGCTACACAAAAATAGTAATCCCATCAACGTAGAAATATCAATCAGCATTCAATATACAAAACCGCCAGACGCTTATATCTCTAGGCGGTTGGCGGTTAAGATTTTTTATGGTAGACTTACTCAGGCACAAAACACACTCCTAAATTTGGTAACAGCAAGTAGAATCGCCGTTGAGCCTGAGATGGTAAAAGCTCAGAACATCATATAGAGTTCTAGGGGTAAAGACCCAACCCAGACCAACCGCAGAACAGTGGAAATCTTGAGTTATCGAGCAAGGCAGTTGCAATTCCATTAAAACTCATCAGCAGGATAGCTGTAAACGTTAGGAGCGATAAAGTCTCTGCGACCGCTGCCTCTTTCAGGAGCACGCTCGCCCTTTTGTTGGGTTTGTGCTGAAAGCATATGTAGGGCAGCGCTGGATTGAAATTCTTCAATTGACTGGTATTCGATCGCTTGAACATTAGCGCCGAAGCTGATACCGAACAGGGCGAAGAAAATAATGGCTGTGTAGGTTTTCATGAGTAGTGTCCGTCTCTGTGTCCAATACCTGATACGGACAATCCCCTAACCAATCCGGACACTATTTTTCTAAATTCTTAAGCTCAAACAAAAATCCCGCTCCAAGGAGCGGGAAAGCCATCAGGGTGCATCTACTGTATTAATCTAGCACGGTAGGGGGTGTAACCCCTCGCTGTCTTCACAAAAGTTTACATAAGCTCTAAATCTGGTTATTTGGGTGAGATTGATTGACAAAAATATCTTAATATGTATTATCAGAGTAAGAGCGAGTGTGAGGCGATCGCCAACATCTTTGCCAAAGGGTCTGACAAGGAAGTTGTTCTGGTTTTTCACCAAACAGATATTGAATTTGATATTGAATATGACTAATTCTCGTAAGCTTCGGGCTCCATTATTTACCCGCATTTTCGGTATTATACTAGGTATTACCGTTATCATCTGGTTACTTAGAGGTTTTGGCATACTAACATTCATTCCTGGCGGTATTTTATGGCTGCTACTTTTACTTTCTATTGGAACGGGAATTCTCAGCACTCTCCAGAGAAGATAATTGGGCCTAGCTAGAAAGAAGTATTTTCGTCAAAAAAACCGGTTTCTTTGGTTGGGTGCGCGAGTCCTCAAGAAAAAAATTTTCTGATTAATTAGCAATTACCCCTTCCTTTTCATCGCCTTGCCGACAGTCACATTTAACTGAGCACCTAAAAGCATTACCAAAGAGCTGAAATTAAGCCATAATAGCAAAATAATAAAAGTTCCAATAGTGCCGTAAGTCCAGTTATAATTACCAAAATGAGAAACATAAAACCGCAACAAACCAGAGATTCCCGCCCAACAAATAGCGGCGAGAATTGCTCCGGGTAAAATCGGCGTTCCTCGGCGGTGACGACTGGGCCCGTAGCGATAGATAAAGGCGAAGGCAAATGATACAATCCCTAAAGTAATTGGCCAGCGCCACAACTTCCAAACAGCTAACAACTTTGACTCTAGCGGACAAGATTGGAGGGGTAGTAATTGGCAATTAGAGATATCTTGGAACGGGCAATTTGATACGGTTTCTAGAAAGCAACTTTGACGAGCTACAATTTGCACAATTAGATCGCTGATAAATACAACTCCGCAAGCTAAAATCAATAGCATAATTGTCCCGATACTCAATCCTATAGAAACAAGTTTGGCTTTCCAAAAAGGTCGAATTCGATCGGCAGGAATTTGATGGATTTGATCGAGTGCAGCCATCGCTGCACTTAAAACTCCAGAAAATGCCCAAAGTGTCCCAATAAAACTGACAGAAAATATCTCTTGGTTGCGAGTTTGGAGGATTTCTTGGATTAAACTACGAATTAAAGTGCGAACTTCATTCGGGACTATCTCCCCTAACAGCCGCGCCATTTGATAAAGTGTAGACTGTAAGGATTCAAATAAAGCAATTGCTGCGATCGCAGCTAAAAGTGCAGGGAATAGGGCTAACATGGCATTGTAGGCCATTTCAGCGGACAATCCCAGCAAGCGCTGCTTTCCAGCGCGATCGCCAACTTCCTTGAGAGTTGTCCAGTTTAGGTGGCCAAAGAAATTGAAAAAACGACGCGAACGCCTAATTATGTATCTCAGGAGTCTCCAAAGCCCCTGAAACATAGCTAAAATAAGGTGGCGCAAATTACGAAAAATGTTCATTATGGCTGATGGCTGATGGCAGGATAACTAGCAACTGGCAGGATGTGCAATTTTATTTTCTCCTTTTTTAATGGGGGTGGTAAGTTCTAATGATTATAAAGTAACCGCTTTGCTCCTCCCTAGCTATGCTAAAAAAGGGGAAAGAACAGTAAGTTGCAATTAGCAATTAGCAATTAGCAATTAGCAATTAGCAATTAGCAATTAGCAATTAGCAATTAGCAATTAGCAATTAGCAATTAGCAATTAATAATTAAAACTCGATATGACTCAGGATATCAGGCAGTGGTTAAATGAAATTAAGGCTCTGCAACAGCAGTTAACAGAAGTTGTGCGCGATCGCGAAGCAGCCTTAGAGAGTGCGGCCCAATGGCGACAACTCTACAACACAGAAGCACAGCAGCGACGGGCGGAAGCTAAGCTAAATCAGCAAACGATTGCAGCTTTGCAAGCACAAATTCAGAAACTTCAGAGTTTCTCTTCAAGCATAGCGGATGAAAATAAGGCTGTAACTGCACTCAATCAAGAGGTTGAACAACTACAAACCCTGGAAGAAGTGAAAGCAAAACTTATAGAAGTGCTACTGGAACGCGATCGCGCCCGCGAAGAAATTAATAACTTAGCATCCACCCTCAAAGCAGAACAACTTCACCATGCTGAAACTCGTAAAAGTTTAACCTCCGCCCTGGGAGATGCTGTTGACTTACTCGCCAAGGGGCAAAATGCCCGTCAGGTAGAAGTCGATTTCGTCTCCGATCCAAACGATCCAAATTACTCTGCTTCCAGCGAACTTCCAGCTTCTAAAAACCCTTTAATTCAACTACCACATCTAAAATCTTAGGGAATTTTGAGTGGCGAGTTTTGAATTTATAGTAAGCCAGGAGTAGATTCAGATCGCTACGAGCAAATAGAAAGCGATCGCATAAATTATAGGCGCGATCCACTTCTATTTGCTACCTAAATTAGCAGAAAACTAGCCGAGGCGATCGCACTTTTAGTGACACCAATAGTAACAGCCAACTGCTCTCCAGTCAAGAGATTTTTGATGATTGTTCCTCGCTCATTTTCCGTGAAATCTAACTGGCTGAAACTCAAACCACCAGTTAATCCAATCGAGTCTTGACCAATAGTAAAATCACCAATAGTATCAAATCCATAACCCGCTTTTAATACAAAGATATCGTTACCGCTACCGCCAATTAAACTATCACTTCCTAAGTCTCCATAAAGAATGTCATCACTTTTTCCACCCGTGATAGTATCATTGTCTTTACCGCCGTAAATAGTATCATTGCCTGCACAACCAGCTAAGACATCTGATTGTTCGTTACCACTGATTAGATCGTTACCTTCACCGCCACAGATGGTATCATTTTCCTGATTTCCCAATAGGTAGTCATTACCTTCACTGCCAAATATTGTGTCCTTACCTTTGCCTCCATATAAAACATCATTATCCTTGCCACCGTCGATAAAATCATCATTTCTATTACCAAAAATGGTGTCATTATCTTCTAGGCCATTTAGTAAGTCATTACTTTTCCCTCCGAAGATTAAATCAGCGCCATAATCGCCAAGAATAATATCATTATTTTCATCTCCTAACAGGATGTCATCACCTTTGCCACCATTAATAAAGTCATTGCCATAATTACCGTTAAGGATGTCTATACTGTCGCCACCATATAGATTATCATCCCCTGATTTAGCATCGAATATATTGCCAGAATTGCTGCCTAAAAACTCATCATTTTTTATCGTACCTATTTGAAGGTTATATATACCAAATATACGGTTTTCAACTGAGTTTGGTTGGTTTAAGTCGGGATAAGAAATTGTCTCGCAGATGCAATCATCATTGGGGATGTTGTTAGTTATTGGAATTGGTGTTGGAGTTACTGATGGCGTTGGAATTGGTGTTGAAGTTGGAGTTACTGATGGCGTTGGAATTGGTGTTGGTGTTACCGATGGCGTTAGTGTTGGTGTCGGTGTTGGTGTTAACGATGGCGTTGGTATTGGTGTCGGTGTTGGTGTTACCGATGGCGTTGGTATTGGTGTCGGTGTCGGTGTTGGTGTTACCGATGGCGTTGGAATTGGCGTTGGAATTGGCGTTGGTGTTACCGATGGCGTTGGAATTGGCGTTGGAATTGGCGTTGGTGTTACCGATGGCGTTGGAATTGGCGTTGGAATTGGCGTTGGAATTGGTGTCGGTGTTGGAATTGGCGTTGGAATTGGAATTGGTGTTGGCGTTGGTGTTGCGATATCATTATCAGTAATATTGCTAGTAATCGGGTTAATACTAATAGCATCATAGTTGACATCGCTACTACTTGCTGCGTAATTAATTGTGCTAGTATGATTGCCTTCAACTAGGTTATCATTTACGGCTGTGATTGTGACTGTTTGCGGTACATTCCAGTTAGCTGAAGTGAAAGTTAACGTACTGGCACTACTGGTACTTTGACTATCTGGGTTAATAGCAATTGCGACATCAGATGTGGGTTGGCTGTTTAATACGACTGTGTAACTATCGGTGGTGCTTCCTTCTGAAATATTTGTGCTACCTGCCGATTGAGTGATGTTGACACTGGCAGTATCGTTATCAGTAATATTGGCTGTTACTGGGGTAATGACAATCGTATCGTAGTTAGTATCTGTGCTAGTTGCTGTGTAACTAATTGTGCTAGTATGATTGCCTTCAACGAGGTTATCATCTACGGCTGTGATTGTGACTGTTTGCGGTACATTCCAGTTAGCTGAAGTGAAGGTGAGGCTAGTTGCACTGCTTGTACTTTGACTGTCAGGATTGATAGCAATTGTGACATTGGCTGTGGGTTGGCTGTTTAATACGACTGTGTAACTATCGGTGGTGCTTCCTTCTGAAATATCTGTGCTACCTGCCGATTGAGTGATGTTGACACTGGCAGTATCGTTATCAGTAATATTGGCTGTTACTGGGGTAATGACAATCGTATCGTAGTTAGTATCAGTGCTAGTTGCTGTGTAACTAATTGTGCTAGTATGATTGCCTTCAACTAGGTTATCATCTACGGCTGTGACTGTGACTGTCTGTGGTACATTCCAGTTAGCTGAAGTGAAGGTGAGACTGCTAGAACTACTGGTACTTTGACTATCCGGGTTGATAGCAATTGTGACATCACTGGTGGGTTGGCTGTTTAATACGACTGTGTAACTATCGGTGGTGCTTCCTTCTGAAATATCTGTGCTACCTGCCGATTGAGTGATGTTGACACTGGCAGTATCGTTATCAGTAATATTGGCTGTTACTGGGGTAATGACAATCGTATCGTAGTTAGTATCTGTGCTAGTTGCTGTGTAACTAATTGTGCTAGTATGATTGCCTTCAACTAGGTTATCATCTACGGCTGTGATTGTGACTGTTTGCGGTACATTCCAGTTAGCTGAAGTGAAGGTGAGGCTAGTTGCACTGCTTGTACTTTGACTGTCAGGATTGATAGCAATTGTGACATCGGATGTGGGTTGACTGTTTAATACTACTGTGTAACTATCGGTGGTGCTTCCTTCTGAAATATTTGTGCTACCTGCCGATTGAGTGATGTTGACATTGGCAGTATCGTTATCAGTAATATTGGCAGTAATTGGGGTAATGGCAATCGCATTATAATTAGTATCAGTGCTAGTTGCTGTGTAACTAATTGTGCTAGTATGATTGCCTTCAACTAGGTTATCATCTACGGCTGTGACTGTGACTGTCTGTGGTACATTCCAGTTAGCTGAAGTGAAGGTGAGACTGCTAGAACTACTGGTACTTTGACTATCCGGGTTGATAGCAATTGTGACATTGGCTGTGGGTTGGCTGTTTAATACGACTGTGTAACTATCTGTGGTACTTCCTTCTGAAATATCTGTGTTACCTGCCGATTGAGTGATGTTGACATTGGCAGTATCGTTATCAGTAATATTGGCAGTAATTGGGGTAATGGCAATCGCATTATAATTAGTATCGGTGCTAGTTGATGTGTAATTAATTGTGCTAGTATGATTGCCTTCAACGAGGTTATCATCTACGGCTGTGATTGTGACTGTTTGCGGTACATTCCAGTTAGCTGAAGTGAATGTTAAGCTAGTTGCACTGCTTGTACTTTGACTGTCAGGATTGATAGCAATTGTGACATCGGATGTGGGTTGACTGTTTAATACTACTGTGTAACTATCAGTTGCTCCGCCTTCGGTGATATCTGTGCTACCTGCCGATTGAGTGATGTTGACATTGGCAGTATCGTTATCAGTAATATTGGCAGTAATTGGGGTAATGGCAATCGCATTATAATTAGTATCGGTGCTAGTTGATGTGTAATTAATTGTGCTAGTATGATTGCCTTCAACGAGGTTATCATCTACGGCTGTGACTGTGACTGTCTGTGGTACATTCCAGTTAGCTGAAGTGAAGGTGAGACTGCTAGAACTACTGGTACTTTGACTATCCGGGTTGATAGCAATTGTGACATTGGCTGTGGGTTGACTGGTTAATACTACTGTGTAACTATCAGTTGCTCCGCCTTCGGTGATATCTGTGCTACCTGCCGATTGAGTGATGTTGACATTGGCAGTATCGTTATCAGTAATATTGGCAGTAATTGGGGTAATGGCGATCGCATTGTAGTTAGTATCGGTGCTAGTTGCTGTGTAACTAATTGTGCTAGTATGATTGCCTTCAACGAGGTTATCATTTACGGCTGTGACTGTGACTGTTTGTGGTGTATTCCAGTTAGCGGAAGTGAAGGTTAAGCTAGTTGCACTACTGGTACTTTGACTGTCAGGATTAATCGTAATTGTAACATTGGCTGTAGGTTGGCTGTTTAATACTACTGTGTAACTATCCGTTGCACCGCCTTCCGAGACATTGGTGCTACCACTGGATTGAGTGATGTTGACACTAGCAGTATCGTTATCAGTAATAGCAATATTTTGAGTAGTCGTGCTGCCTAGTGCAATATTTGCCGACGGATTACTAATAGTTAATGTCGCGGTTTCTGTACCTTCTGCTACAGCATCGTTAACAACAGTAAAAGTAGTAGTGCCTGTAGTTTGTCCGCTAGGAATAGTAATAGTAGTATTACCCAGGTTGTAATCTCCAGCAGTAACATTAGTTCCAGAAACACCTAAGTCAACAGTTTGATTGCTAGAAACGACACTAGAAGCGGTGGCGGTAACGGTAATTATAGTTGTACCTGCTTCCGTACCTGCATTACTACTAACTGATAAATTGACAATACCTTGTATCAGCGTGTTGGCTGTTGAAGAATCATTAGTTGTCACTGAGTCAGTAATACCTAAAGCTGTTAATCCGCTAAGAATAGGATTAGGTTTTACTGTGGCTGTATTCGTGACAATAGTTCCCGCTGGTGTTGCTGAATCAATTGTCCCATTAACTGTCAATGTTGCTGATTGTGATGGTGCTAAATTAACTTTTTCCCAGACTCCAGAAGTGTTACTGTAATTGCCTGCTGAAGCACTAAAACTGGGATTAGTTACTGCTGCGGGTACTGTGTCGCTGAGATTGAGGTGATCGATTGTGTTTGTGGTACTATTATTTGTAACTGTAATTGTGTAACTAATCGAACCGCCGGGGTTAGCAGTGGCGGGGGCAGTTTTAACAACACTTAAATCAACTTCAGGAGGAGTAGCGCGATACTCAAATGCCCCAATATCTACAGTAGAATTACTGATTCTAGTAAAGGGTAAACCACGTTGATCGCTAGTTAATCCAGAGGCAAGAGTGTTGCTACCTGCATCAATTGCTTGGGAACTAGCAAGTAAGGCATGAGTTTGAGTTAATCCCCCATTATTTGCAAGGGGAGAAAGTACCGTACTAATGAGTCCAGAAACAGTAATATCGCTGGCAACTGTGGGAAAACTACCTGCACTTCCGCTTTGTCCTACTAAGTTATTGCCGTTGGAGGTAAAAGTATCTAAGTTTTGCACTTCTGTATTAGTAGTGGCAGTATTACCTGCAACAATGCTGTTACTAACTGTCGCCGTACTGCTAGCGTTGGAGATTCCGCCACCATTACTAGCTGAATTATAAGCGAGCGTGCTGTTTGTAATAGTTAATGTAGTTGCATTAACGTTGTAGATGCCGCCGCCATTGTCAGTAGCTGTATTACCAGAGATCGTGCTGTTAGTGACAGTCATCGTCCCTGTATTGCGAATGCCGCCACCGTTGGGTGCTGTGTTGCCACTAATCGTACTGTTAGCGATCGTTGCTGTGCCGTTTGAGAAGTTGGAGATGCCACCGCCTCTCAAATTGACTGTGTTGTTAGCGATCGTACTATTAGTAACTGTCAGAGTCGCCGTAGAGTTAACATTGTAAATGCCGCCGCCGTTGTTAGAAGCGCTATTACCACTAATCGTGCTGTTGCTGACGGTGGCGATACCTCTGTTGTCAATGCCACCGCCACCAGTATTATTAGTGTAGTTGTTTGTAACTGTACTGTTAATTACCGTCAGCGTACCGCTACGATTGTAAATCCCAGCGCCATTTTCGTTAGATGTGTTCCCGGAAATTGTGCTGTTAGTGACGGTGACATTGCTACTATTATCGATCAAAATGCCGCCAGCTTTACCATTAGGAAACGTCCCCGATGCAGTGCCATTACTGACAGTGCTGTTGTTTAAAGTTAAGGTACTACCGTTTGTGACCGAGATATTTGCACCCCTACCAGTAACGCTACCCTGAGTAATAGTCATGTCACTAATGTTGACTGTTACCCCCGATCCAGAAATATCGAATACCCGCACGGCATTATTGCCACTAACGCTTAAATTACTCGCACCAAGCCCATCAATACTTACTGAATTATTAATGCTGAGACTACTGGCAAGAGTTATTGTGCCACTGACTCCCGTAAGGTCGATCGCATCCGCACCAGCAGTGTTATTAGCTGCTACAATTGCCTCTGGCAAGCTGATTTTGCCGTCAGCGCCGGGACTAGCAATTAGGTTCGCGATGCTGCTGGTAGTTCCATCTACTAAGTCGTTTGTGGTTGTGACGCTAACTGTTGCCATAGTTACTCCTTAGAGATCCAGTCTCTACAATTATATAGCGCGATCGCCATTCTCGTACTGATATCCTCAAAATATATTGTGCCAATGCAAGCAGAAACGATATGAATCTCGTTAATCTGTGCGTTAATTTATTGCACTATAATATTTATAACTTGCTGATTCCTGGTGGTGCTAGTCAAAATGCAAAAGATTTGTTTCGCAAAATAGCTAAAAGCTTTTTCTGAAAATGCTTCGGGAAATATACCTTTAAGATGAGAACGCTAGGTTAAATCATAACCACTAATACAATTTTATCGCGATCGCGGTATTAAAACTTGAGTTTTATCTAGGGTATACAAATAGGGAAATGGATATCAATCTCCACCAGGTAAACTATTACCCTAGATGAGTAATACCGAAAGCAATGTCTATACCAAACTACGCCACTGCACTTTTATTTTCTGACTAAATCAACAGAAAATTAGCTGATATAATCGCACTTTTATCGACCCCAATCATAATCGCTAACTGATCCCCTGTCAACAGATTTTTAATAATTGTTCCCCGATTATCCTCAGTAAAATCTAACTGACTAAAACTTAAACCACTTAATCCAATTAAGTCTTGACCAATGGTAAAATCACCGATAGTATCAAATCCGCTACCAGCTTTTAAGATAAAAATATCATTACCGCTACCGCCAATCAAACTATCATTACCCAAGTCTCCATAAAGGATATCGTCACCTTTACCACCAGTGATAGTATCGTTATTTTCACCTCCGTAAATTGTATCATTTCCTTCACAACCTCCGAGAAGATCGTCTTGTTCATTCCCACTAATGAAGTCATTACCTACACCGCCACAGATGGTATCAGACTCTAAGTTTCCAAAGATGTTATCATTACCTTCACTGCCAAGAATTGTATCATTACCTTTGCCCCCATATAAAACATCATTATCCTTGCCACCGTCGATAAAATCATCATTTCTATTACCAAAAATGGTGTCATTATCTTCTCGGCCATTTAGTAAGTCATTACTTTTCCCTCCGAAGATTAAATCAGCGCCATAATCGCCAAGAATAATATCATTATTTTCATCTCCTAACAGGATGTCATCACCTTTGCCACCACTAATAAAGTCATTGCCATAATTACCGTTAAGGATGTCTATACTGTCGCCACCATATAGATTATCATCCCCTGATTTAGCATCGAAGATATTGCCAGAATTGCCACCTAAAAACTCATCATTTTTTATCGTACCTATTTGAAGGTTAGATATACCAAATATACGGTTTTCAACTGAGTTGGGTTGGTTTAAGTCGGGATAGGAAATTTTTTCACAGATGCAGCTATCGTCTGGGATGTTGTTAGTTATTGGTGTGGGAGTTGGTGTTACCGATAGAATTGGTGTCGGTGTTACTGATGGAATTGGTGTTAACGATGGCGTTGGTGTCGGTGTTACCGATGGCGTTGGTGTCGGTGTTACTGATGGTATTGGTGTCGGTGTTACTGATGGAATTGGTGTTACCGATGGCGTTGGTGTCGGTGTTACCGATGGCGTTGGTGTCGGTGTTACTGATGGTGTTGGTGTGGGAGTTACCGATGGCGTTGGTGTTACCGATGGCGTTGGTGTCGGTGTTACCGATGGCGTTGGTGTCGGTGTTACCGATGGCGTTGGTGTCGGTGTTACTGATGGTGTTGGTGTGGGAGTTACCGATGGCGTTGGTGTTACTGATGGAGTTGGTGTTACTGATGGAGTTGGAGTTAGTGTTACCGATGGAGTTGGTGTTACTGATGGAGTTGGCGTTACTGATGGCGTGAGTGTTGGCGTTGGTGTTGCGATATCGTTATCAGTAATATTAGCAGTAATCGGGGTAATAGCAATCGCATTATAATTAGTATCAGTGCTAGTTGCTGTGTAACTAATTGTGCTAGTATGATTGCCTTCAACGAGGTTATCATCTACGGCTGTGACTGTGACTGTCTGTGGTACATTCCAGTTAGCTGAAGTGAAGGTGAGACTGCTAGAACTACTGGTACTTTGACTATCCGGGTTGATAGCAATTGTGACATCACTGGTGGGTTGGCTGTTTAATACGACTGTGTAACTATCGGTGGTGCTTCCTTCTGAAATATTTGTGCTACCTGCCGATTGAGTGATGTTGACATTGGCAGTATCGTTATCAGTAATATTGGCTGTTACTGGGGTAATGGCGATTGCATTATAATTAGTATCAGTGCTAGTTGCTGTGTAACTAATTGTGCTAGTATGATTGCCTTCAACTAGGTTATCATCTACGGCTGTGACTGTGACTGTCTGTGGTACATTCCAATTAGCTGAAGTGAATGTTAAGCTAGTTGCGCTACTGGTACTTTGACTGTCAGGATTGATGTTAATTGTGACATCGGATGTGGGTTGACTGGTTAATACTACTGTATAACTATCAGTTGCACCGCCTTCTGAAATATCTGTGCTACCACTGGATTGAGTGATGTTAATATTGGCAGTATCGTTATCAGTAATAGCAATATTTTGAGTAGTTGTGCTGCCTAGTGCAATATTTGCAGACGGATTACTAATAGTTAATGTCGCGGTTTCTGTACCTTCTGCTACAGCATCATCAACAACAGTAAAGGTGGTAGTACCTGTAGTTTGTCCGCTAGGAATAGTAATAGTAGTATTACCCAGGTTGTAATCTCCAGCAGTAATATTAGTTCCAGAAACACCTAAATCAACAGTTTCATTGCTAGAAACGGCACTAGAAGCGGTGGCGGTAACGGTAATTATAGTTGTACCTGCTTCCGTACCTGCATTACTACTAACTGATAAATTGACAATACCTTGTATCAGCGTGTTGGCTGTTGAAGAATCATTAGTTGTCACTGAGTCAGTAATACCTAAAGCTGTTAATCCGCTAAGAATAGGATTAGGTTTTACTGTTGCTGTATTCGTGACAATATTTCCCACTGGTGTTGCCGAATTAATTGTTCCATTAACTGTCAATGTTGCGGATTGTAATGGTGCTAGATTAACGTTTTCCCAAACTCCATTTGTATTGGTGTAATTACCTGCCGAAACTGTAAAACTGGAATTAATTATTTGTGTTGGTAATGTGTCGCTGAGATTGAGGTGAGCTATTGTGTCAGTTGTACTGTTATTTGTAACTGTAATTGTGTAAGTAATCGGGTCGCCGGCGTTTGCAGTGGCGGGGGAGGTTTTAAGAACACTTAAATCGAGATTGGGAGGGGTACTTCGATACTCGAATGCTCCAATATCTACTGTACTGTTGACGGTTCTAGTAAAGGGTAAACCACGTTGGTCGCTAGTAGTTACACCAGTATTATTGCCTGCATCAATGGCAAGACTCGTAGCAAGCAAGGCGTGAGTTTGAGTAAGTCCGCCGTTGTTGGCGAGGGATGCTAATTGGGGATTGATAGGTGTACCGATAGTGCCGACGATATTGCCATTTGTGCCATTGACAAAGCTGCTGCTACCTTGGTTAATGCCAATTAGATTATTACCGTTGTCGGTGAAAGTGCCTGAGACATCTGGGTTAATAGTTCCTGAACCAGCGTTGCTAGGAGTATCGAAGTTACCCGCCACGATCGTATTTTTGACGTTGACAATGCCACCAGCTCTACTAAAGATTCCTCCACTATCGCCAGTGCCGTCATTATTGCTGTCAGCCGTGTTGTTGGCGATCGTACTGTTGGTCAGGGTGGTTATGCCGTTCCAATTGTAGATCCCACCGCCGTCGCTGTTAGTGGAATTGCCGCTGACGGTGCTGTTGCTCAGGGTGGCTGTGCCGCCTTGGTTAAAGATCCCGCCGCCGTCGCTGTTAGTGGAATTGCCGCTGATAGTGCTATTACTCAGAGTCACTGTGTCAAGGTTGAAGATCGCGCCACCGCCGTATTTAGCGGAATTGCCGCTGATGGTGCTATTACTCAGGGTAACAGTGCTGTCGAGGTTGAAGATCCCGCCACCACCATCAGCCGAATTGCCGCTGACGGTGCTGTTGCTCAGGGTGGCTGTGCTTTGGTAGTTGTAGATCCCGCCGCCGCTACCAGCCGAATTGCCGCTGACGGTGCTGTTGCTCAGGGTCACTCTGCTGTAAAAGGCGTTCCAAATCCCGCCGCCGTTGTATTTAGCCGAATTACCGCTGACAGTGCTGTTGCTCAGGGTAACAGTGCTGTTGACATTGAAGATCCCGCCGCCGTTGTATTTAGCCGAATTGCCGCTGACAGTGCTGTTGGTCAAGGTGACTCTGCTGCTGAAGTTCAAGATCCCGCCACCACCATCAGCCGAATTGCCGCTGACAGTGCTGTTGGTCAGGGTGACAGTGCTGCCACTGCGGTTGGAGATCCCACCACCACTGTATTCAGCCGAATTGCCACTGACAGTGCTGTTAGTCAGAGCGATCGCACCTCGATTATAAATCCCACCGCCCCTTGTACTACCACCAGTAGCCGAATTGCCGCTGACAGTGCTATTACTCAAATTCAGGGTGCTGCCTGTTGCTACAAAAATGCCGCCGCCATCGAATACGCTACTACCATTGGCAATAGTCATACTGTCAATATTTACTGTCGTCCCCGCACCGGAAATATCGAACACCCGCACGGCATTGTTGCCGCTAACGGTTAAATTAGTTGCCCCTGGGCCGTTAATACTGACTGAATCGGTAATGTCTAGCGTACTAGCAAGGGCGATCGTACCGCTGACTCCAGTAAGATCGATCGCATCTGCACCAGCAGTGTTATTGGCGGCCACAATTGCCTCTGGCAAGCTGATTTTGCCGTCAGCGCCGGGACTGGCAATTAGGTTCGCGATGCTGGTAGTAGTTCCATCTACCGTGTTGTTGGTGGTTGTGACGCTAACTGTTGCCATAGTTACTCCTCAGCGATTCAGGTTGTAGAATTATGTGCGCGATCGCCATTCTCGTACTGATATCCTCAAAATATTTTGTGCCAATGCAAGCAGAAACGATATGAATCTCGTTAATCTGTGCGTTAATTTATTGCACTATAATATTTATAACTTGCTGATTCCTGGTGGTGCTAGTCAAAATGCAAAAGATTTGTTTCGCAAAATAGCTGAAAGCTTTTTCTGAAAATGCTTCGGGAATATACCTTTAAGATGAGAACGCTAGGTTAAATCATAACTACTAATACAATTTTATCGCGATCGCGGTATTAAAACTTGAGTTTTATCTAGGGTATACAAATAGGGAAATGGATATCAATCTCCACCAGGTAAACTATTACACAGGATACTACCCAGAATCAGTCCATGCAGATCGCATTTATCGAACCAGGGAAAACCGAGCATGTTGTAAAGAAAGAGGAATTAGAATGAGTGAACCGCCGTTAGGAAGGCCACCAGCAAATGTGAGCAAGGGAACCAAGAAACAAGCATGGGAAGATGAGAGAATTAGGAATGCAATTGAGGGCAAATTTGGACAAGGTAAAAGAAGATTTAGCCTAAATCGAGTGATGGCAAAACTTGATAATACTTCTCAAACAGCCATAGAAGATTACTTTTTTAGTAAGCTGTTCAGCTTTTAAATCGCTTAATCCAGTTTCAAGATTTAACAGTTTAGCTTAATCGATCGCTAACAATCAACAACTAACAACTAACAACTAACAACCAACAGACTGTCACACATCTACAACCCAGCCAAAGCGATCGCAGCAATTCTTATCCTATAAACTTTTAATAAAACTTAGTAAAATCTCTGGCAATTTTTACAAAAACGTGCGATAATTCAATCCTAATTACCGAATTGCCCCTTTTAGTTCAGAGTGCAGCTCTACCTTAACAAATACCCATAATGGAAAGCAAGTTAACTCCCAGTGAGTGGCTACCTCCAACTTGGCTAAGATTTATCCTCATCACCATCTTAATTTTGGGGATATTTTTTAGATTTGCCAATCTCGACAGCAAAGCCTACTGGTTTGATGAAACTTCTACATCCTTACAAATTTCTGGCTATAGCGATAACCAAGTAACCGAGCAAATTTTAGACGGCCGCGTAATAGATATTCAAACCTTCCATAAATATCAGTATCCTAGCCCCGAAAAAACCGCCACAGACACCATGAAAGGACTAGCGGTAAAAGAACCTCAGCTTACACCTTTATATTTTGTATTTACCAGGTTTTGGGTGCAGCTATTTGGCAATTCCATCGCGGCGACTCGGAGTTTCTCAGCCGCCGCTAGCCTGCTAGCTTTCCCCTGCATTTATTGGCTGTGTATTGAACTCTTCAAATCGCCTTTGACAGGATGGATTGCGATCGCACTTTTAGCCGTCTCCCCATTTCATTTAGTGTACGCTCAAGAAGCGCGACCTTACAGTTTATGGACAATAGCCATCTTACTTTCTAATATTACCCTACTGCGAGCGATCCGCCTGCAAAATATTAATAGTTGGGTACTTTATGCAGCCACCATAATTTTCGGCATCTACTCATTTCTCTTCTCTGCCTTAGTTATCATTGCTCACGGGATTTATATATTGGCAATAGAAGGATTTCGTTTAAGTAAAACCTTAATTCGCTACCTAATTGCCTCCCTAGTAGGAGTTATAGCTTTTATCCCTTGGATTATCTTCGCTCTTATTAATGTTCAAAAAACTAACGAGGGGAGATGGGGAACAACTTCAACCTCTATTTTTACTTTAATTAAAAGTTGGATTCGGGGCATTAGTTTATTTTTTGCTGACTTTAGCCTCAACGAGGATAGCCCATCAATATACTTTATTCCGTACACCGCCGTTGTATTAATTATTTTTATCCTGGTTTGCTATTCAATTTATTTCTTATACCGCCATAGCCCCAAGCAAGTTTGGTTGTTCATCTTTATTTCGATGGCAGTACCAGCGCTAGCTCTGATCGTACCAGATTTAATTCTCGGAGGTGCTCAGTCAACTATAGCCCGATATCTACTTCCATCTTACTTAGCCATGCAGCTAGGAGTTGCTTACCTCTTCGCTCATAAACTTAGTGATTCAGTCACACCCCAATTGCAAAAAATATGGCAGTTTGCTTTGATTATGCTAATATCAATTGGTATATTTTCTTGTGCTGTATTTTCCCAATCCGAACTTTGGTGGAGCAAAGCAGAAGGTAATGTTAATTATCATTTAGCTCAAGTCATCAACAAAGCTAAGGAACCTCTTGTAATTAGTGACGCTTATTTTGTCAAAACCTTGGCTCTTAGTCACTATCTAGAACCCAAAGTACGGTTTCAATTAGTAGCTGAACCCCAAATTCCTCAAATTGCCGATGGTTTCAATGATGTGTTTATTTACGACTCTTCCCAAACTCTACGCGACGAATTAGATAAAAAGTATAGTTTACAGCCTGTAGATACAGGTTACTCGATCAGAAATGCTTACAATCCCACTCTGTGGCGGCTAGTAAAATAGTAAGAAATAATCACAAAGATTAATCTATGTTCGCTCAAAATCATTCCGAAAAATCAACTAAATTGCTAGTTGTTATTCTTAACTACCGAACCCCTACCTTAACAATCGACTGCTTGCACTCGCTAGTTGACGAAATTTCTGCTTTACCTCAAACCCATGTAGTAATTGGTGATAATAACTCCGGCGATAGTTCCGCAGAAATAATTGCCCAGGCAATTGAAACTCAAGGTTGGAGTGAATGGGCATCTTTTGTACCGCTAGAACGAAATGGTGGCTACGCTTTCGGCAATAATGCCCTGATTCATCCGACCCTGCATTCGCCCGCTCCTCCTCCCTATTTTCTACTCCTAAACCCCGATACAATTGTGCGCCCAGGGGCCTTAAAATTTCTCCTTGATTTCATGGAATCTCACCCCGAAGTTGGCATTGCTGGCAGTCGTTTAGAAGACCCAGACGGCACACCACAAAAGTCAGCTTTTCGGTTTCATACTATTGCTAGTGAAATTGATTATGGTTTGCGTTTAGGTGTGGTTTCAAAATTATTAGCTTCTTGGTGCGCGTCCCCTCCCGTTTCTCAAGAAACCTGTCAAACTGATTGGGTTGCTGGGGCAAGCATGATCGTCCGCCGCGAAGTATTTGAAACCATTGGATTGCTGGATGAAGGCTATTTCATGTATTATGAAGAAATGGACTTTTGCCTACAAGCTAAAAGGTCTGGTTGGAGTTGCTGGTATGTACCAGAAAGTCGAGTTGTACACCTAGTAGGGCAAAGTTCAGGCGTTACAGATACTAAAATTATTCCTAAGCGTCGGCCTCAATATTGGTTTGATTCTCGGCGACGGTACTTTGTCAAAAATTACGGGTGGCTATACGCTGCGATCGCTGATATTTCCTGGTTTTCTGGCTTTCTAGTATTCCAATTGCGCCGCCTAATTCAGCGCAAACCAAATACAGATCCGCCGCAATTACTAGGCGATTTCGTGCAAGGTAGCGTATTCTTCAAAGGAACAGATTAAAATTATGGTAATCCAACCGGAATTAAGCTCAAATGTGAACGAGCTAGAAAGCCCAAGTTTGGGACTTTGGGAACAGATTAAAGAAGACTGGATCGCTCACGGTTGCGATTGGACTAAGCCAGGATTTCGAGCCGTAGCAGTTCAACGTTTCGGCGTGTGGAGAATGAGTATTGAACCTAAATTACTTCGCGCTCCCTTGAGCATTCTTTACCGAGCAATGTACCGCAAAATTCGCAATACTTACGGTATTGATTTACCCTATACTGTTAAACTCGGCCGCCGCGTAGTTGTAGAACATCAAGGTGCTATTGTGATTCACGGTTACTGTTCTATTGGTGATGAATGCGTGATTCGCCAAGACGTAACTCTGGGAAATCGTTATTTAGATCGTCCTTTAGATGCGCCTAAATTAGGCGCTCGTGTTAATATCGGTGCGGGTGCAAAAATTCTCGGTGATGTCACTTTAGGCGATGATGTTAACATCGGCGCTAACGCTGTAGTTTTATCAGATATTCCCTCTGGAAAAACAGCAGTCGGCATCCCTGCTAAAATTATCAAATCCACGAATTCTACCAATCCTGAAAGTCAAATTAATTAACATACTTATGAATATTTATCTACTCTCAGATCGCGCTTTATATTCTAGTGTTAGCTACGATCCTTTGTTTGAATTAGAAGACATATTAGTAGAAAGTTGTGGAGCAAAATTACTAATTCCTACTCAAAGTCAAGGGGCACAATGGGCAAACCAACAGCCGAAAATTACATCTAAGTTTCTCAATAAAGTTGTGCGCCGCACCACAGGTTCCTATAAGCTAGCAGATGAAGCCCTCGAATCTATAAAGAAGCCGAATGTTTTACTAATAGTTGCTTTGTGCGGAGCTAATTTAGCTACCCTCTCAAGTATCTCTAATTGGAGAGATAAGTTTGATGTAGTTGCTGCCTATATCTTCGATGCTTGGGGCTTTCATATTTACCCAAAATACACAAGTCAATTAGATCGTTTATTTGTACCAATGCCGGAATTAATAGAGGGGTTGAAACAATCTTTCGGCATTCCAGTATCTTCTTTACCTTTTGGAGTCGATGCTCTCACTCATGGCTCTTGTAACGTTAACCGCCCGATTGATTTGATTAGTTATGGCAGAATTCCCAAACAATATCATACTGCTTTTAATAATAAATTTAATCAGCCTGGTTCGGGTAGAATCTATTACCGTTCTACACCTAGAGCTGGAGAAGTTTATCCTAAAATGCCCTATGAAGAGCGTAGAGATCGGGAAGATAGGATGTTATTATTTAAGATTTTAAGAAGAACTAAATTATGTTTGGCGTTTGATACCCTGTATCCCGGTATGCGCGAGTTTCCTCATTCTTTTGTGACTCTGAGGTGGTTTGAAGGTGGCGCTGCTGGATGTGGAATTATTGGGAAAAGACCGATTACTCCTGCTGCTGAGGAGTTGTTAAATTGGGAAGATGCAACTATTGAGTTGCCAGATGACCCGGAAGCGAGTGTAAAATTGATTGAAGAACTTTTACAGGATGAGCCGCGCCTTCATTCTATCCACAAACGAAATTATATCGAGAATTTGACTCGCCATGATTGGCGGTGGCGAATTAAAAGTATGCTGGAAGAGTTGAAGATTCCCTTACCTGTTCGTCTTGCTGAAGAGTTATCACAAATGTTAGTTGTTAGTTGGTAGGGGCGAATGGCCATTCGCCCGTACAGTTGTTAGTTGTTATACCAAATCCGGGTTAGTTATCCCCTTTATGAATCGGCGGTTAAAACCGCTTCTATACAAACGAAGTCCGCCTGCGCGGACTAAGAGAATAAACGGGGTGGGAAACCCGGATTTGGTATCAGTTGTCATTGCTTCGCTACGCTCGCAATAGATTGAGCTCGCCTTGAGGTTACTAAAGGTAGAACTTATGAATTGTAACTTTGTGGGAAGGTTTTGGGATTGCTTGCGCCTAGTCAAGCGCTACGCGCAGGCTACGCCAACGCAATGACAACCAGTAAACAACTAACAATTAACAACTAACAATTAACAACTAACAATTAACAACTAACAATGGTTGAATCAGTTAATATTCAGACTATTTCTGCTACCGATCCCGATTGGAGTCGTGAAAAATGCGACCGTTGGTGGGAACCTAATCGTCAATTACTCAAATGTATCCGCAATTATCAAAAGTGGCAGGTTCGTGGTGGAATTGTTGGAGGTTTTTTATCTCGTTGGAATGTGCTTTGGCACAGATTTTGGAGTGTAGTAACTGGAGCAGATATTCCTTTAAACTGCCAGTTAGGAGGGGGATTAATTATCCTTCATCCCAACGGGATCGTGATTCATCCAGGGGCATTTATCGGCCCAAATTGCTTGATTTTACAACAGGTGACAATTGTGGAAGGGGTGAAAATTTGCGGCCATGTTGATATCGGTGCGGGAGCGAAAATTATTCGGGCTGTGACTATTGGCGATCATGCTAAAATTGGTGCTAATGCTGTAGTTATTTGCGATGTGCCGGCAGGAGCGACGGCGGTGGGAGTGCCGGCGAAAATTATTAATTTGCCAAGTTCTGGGGAGAATGTTAATTAGTATAGCGATCGCGCCTTCCTCCCAATACCCAAAAAATGGCGCTTGTCAACAACAAACGCCATTATTTTTAACTACGATCGCGGCGGTTTCTGTTCTTTAAACTCCGCTAGCCATTCCCGAACCTGTTCGGCAGCAATATCGCGGCTCCCTAAACCAAAAGCCAGAGCGATCGCCACTGCGATCGCACCCAACAACAGCCCAAAAGCCAAATTCACAATATTGCTAGCAATTCCCATCTGTTGCAACGCCATCGCTGAAACTAGCGCAATAATGCTGATCCGAGCAGTTTGAGCTAAAAGTCGAGCTTGGCGAGTGCCAGAACTGGCAATCAAGTTGTAAGCCAAATTAGCCAAATACAAACCGATCGCAAACACTATAAGCCCAATCAACACTCTGCCAGAAATGACGATAATCTGATTGACAATCGAAGTCAGAGCGTCAAGGTTGAGGACATCCGTAGCCGTCACCGTCGCAAACAGCATAATCCCCACCAGCGCCACAATACCCGCAATTTCTGAAGGCGTGCGCGAAGGTATAGCCGTCGCAGGTTCCGGCTGGATTACTGTTGCGTATGGATCTAAGGGAGTCACAGTTGGCGGTGTGACTGTCAAATTAGGCCGCGATTGCAAACCTAGCCAGTAGAAAATATTGTTGAAGCCAATTCCCGTGAGAATATTAGCCACCAAATCGGCAACAAAACGACCGATGAAATAGGCGATCGCTAAAATTACCCCAGCGGTAAAAATCTGCGGAATCGCATTCAGAATCTGAGTCAACATCGACACCGCAGGAGCCGAAATCGCATCAACTCTCAGCGCATTTAAGGCCGCGATCGCAGTCGGAATTAAAATCAGGACATAAACAATCGTCCCCACAATCCACGAAAGCGTCTGTCCTCCCACCGATTGAGTCAGTCCAACTCTCGCCCCCAACAAATCAGTCCCAGTCGCCGCCAACAAATTAGTTACAATTCGGCGTACAATCTGAGCGATCAGCCAGCCAGTCGCCCCAATAAACAGCGCCGCCAACACATTCGGCAAAATTGACAGAATATCGTCAAGCAATCGCTGCACTGGTTGCAGCGTCCCCTCCAACTCCAGAGTGCTCAATACTGAGGGCAAAAACAGCAGAAAAATGAACCAGTACAGAGCATTTCCCAAAGTCTCGCTCAAAGCCAACTGGTTTTGTGCTGGAGTTCCCGCCACCTGTTGATTCAAGCGCTCATCCAAGCGAAAGAGCCGCAACCCCCGCGTCACCACCAGCTTCGAGATCGTAGCCAGCAGCCAAGCAACTGCCAAAAGCCCAGCAGCGCCCAACACCTTTGGTAAAAACACAGTAATCTGATTCAGCAAGCTAGTCAGCGGTTGAGAAGCCGCCGTAAGCTGGAGTTTATCTAAAAAGCCCACCAACGCAAAAATCATCACCAGCCAGAATACTGTACTGGCGATCCACTTATCTACTGGGGGCATCTCCGTACCCCCTTGTTGCCCTCCAATCCAACCAGCTAGGCGATTATCGAGATTAGTGCTATCTAGCAGCTTTTTCGTGAGAAACTCTGCAACTAGGGCTATTACATAGCCAATCACCAAAATCCCGATCGCCAAAGCCAGATCGATAATCGGGTTAAATTCCGGGGGAAGTACCCTCAAAGGATTGGGTAAAACAGGCATTTGCTGCCCCAAAATTAGCCCCGATAGGACAGGCTTGAGGATATTTGTACCCTGAGTTATCTCTTGCCAAGTTCCATTCATATTTTTATTAGGTTAACGTCAGATTTGACCAGTAAAAATGCGAAACTGCAACTAATAGCATCTAGCTTGCAGGTTATATGTCACATCGTCAAGTTTTTGAGCAATCAATAGAAATTAGCGCCAGTGTAACAGTGGTGGAGCGATGTATCACTGATAACGTTTTAATGCACAAATGGCTAAATCCAGTTCTGCGCTGCGAACCCGTAGGTAATTGGCACACAAATGTAGGAAGCCGCAGTCGCTTTATCATACAAATTCCTATTTTGCAACCCACTTTAGACAGTATAGTTTTGGAGCGAGAACCAGGTCTAATTGTGTGGGGGTTTGAGGGATTTTTTCAGGGGCGCGATCGCTGGGAATGTCAACCCCAAGGTAAAGTTACTCGTCTGCTCAACCGCTTTGAATTCGAGATCCCAAATCCCCTAATTCGCTTCGGCTTTAACCGCTTTGCCGCCCCTTGGACACAGAGGGATATGCAAGCACAATTACGCCGCCTTAAAGGGGTAGCAGAGGCACAAAATGGCTAATTGCTAGTTGTTAATTGCTAATTGCTAATTGCTAATTGCTAATTGCTAATTGCTAATTGCTAATAGTTAATTGCTAATTGCTAATTGCTAATTGCTAATTCAGGACTTACGCACCCAACCAAAGAAACCGGGTTTTTTTACGAAAATATTTCGTTGTTACCCACAGATTCTCTCAAAAACCCGGTTTCTGGGACGACCTGCGTAAGTCCTATAATAGAGATACGATTGTTACTTGGTACTACCAGATTGTCTCGGCTCACAAATCACTTGCTTAGCTGTATCTGCGGCTTGCCGAGCTGTATTTTGCAGAGCAGGTGAACTTTGATAGATAGCTTGCAAATCCTGTGCATCTTTAATCACTCGCTCATAGATAGCAACAGCCTGATTACCGTCAACTTCTAACGCTTGAGGAGTGTAATTTTGCAACACTTCAATCAGCGATATCTTGTTGTCGCTAGCAGATGCAACTAAAGCATCCCGCAACGCCAAACTACCTTGAACGCGAGCAAGAGGAGGATAAGCAACTTCTGCCATCTGTTTGAGCATAATTTCTCCAAAGTAAGTATTTAGAAGTCGCGTTACTAATTGCGAATCTAGACTTACTTCTCGCGTTAACATACTGCGGACTGATTCAGGGTCTTGTTTAGCAAGATTCAGAACGCTTTGCAACTGAGAAGAGGGTTTGCCAGTTTGGGCGAAGGACTGTAAATCGCTCATCGGTAAAGCGATATCAAGAGCACCGTACTTGACAGTAATCTGTTCAACAGCAAAGGCTTTTGAGCTGTTCAGCAGCGCTGCACCTGTTCCCAACAACAACGCCAAACTTAGGGATAAAGACTTTGATACTCCCTTTGCCAAAAGAGCGGAGTTCAGGCGAACACCCTCAAAATATCCAAGTTGAAACCGAAAGTTCATTCGTTTAAGCCTCTCTACACAGTCAAAGATAGTTTCTTGGAGCGATGATATCTCCCTACTTTATGTCTAGAAGATGTACTCTAATGTTCCTTAAATACCAGTTAAAAAAACTATTGTCTCAGCCATTTTAACCAGTCTTTAGATAGATTTCAGAGTTCATGCTATCTGCTAATCATCGCTCTAGAGCCTTGCCAATTTATAGCAACCGCCAAGGCTTTTAAGACACTCGCTTATGGCCCAAACCATTAACTCTCTTCCTCTCTTCTCCTCTTCCCTTTCTTTCCCTAGCCCCTAACCGCCCTGGCGGTTGCTATATTCTGAAGCTTAGGCAGTTTTGCAAATTGTTTTTTGCACCTCTGGACTGTTTCGTAAGAAGGTTAGCACTTTTTGTCCCTCAACAACAGCCTGGTTATAAAGGTTGACAACTTTTTCGCCGTCGATCACAACTGCATCAGTACCCTGATAGGCTTGTAACACTTCTAAAAGGGACATTTGACCATCCTTAATGACTAGATTCACTGTTGCTTTCAGATCGTCTACCATTTTCGCATAATTGCTACCTGGAGTCAGATATTTGCTAACTTCGGTGAGAGCCAGTTTCCCGTAATATGAGTTAAGCAAATCATTCAATACATTAGGAGCAACATCCACTTTTTTGCTCAAAACTTCGCGAAAACCGCTGATTTGATTTGGGGTTGCTTTGGCAATTTGAAAAAGCGATCGCAATTGATTAGAAACTTGACCAGTATTTGCAAAGGTTACAAGCTCAGGAATTGTAACCGATACATCAACCGCGCCGTATTTAACTTTAATTGCGTCTATCGCAACTGCACTACTGCTAAAAACTAACAAACTAGCGCTTGCAGCTAACAGAACTGCCATTCCTACGGCTAGACTTTTTGAGATCCGCTTACTGACAACACGGTATAGTTTACGAACGCTCTGAAACCACCCTAGTCCAAACAGAAATTTCATTTGCTTCTCCCTTAGATATTGAGTGAAAATAGTTCTGCCACCAACCCGGCGCTAAAAGTTAAATCAGTAGGGCGCGCCGGGAGTTGTACAGAGATAGCCTGATTTTACCGACTTTTCTCTCTTTGCACAATCACCCTCTTCCGATCATTCTACCTTTGAAATGCGTAAGTGCTCTAGAACTTTTCTACTGCACCCCATATAACTTTACAAAACATCCTTCTGCATTCCCCCCTCAACCAGTTGTTGAACTGTCATATATCGCGACTCATCCTTTCCAACAATTGGCGGACGATCGCAGCGTCCTCAGCGTGGGGAATGTTTGTCAAATACATTTCTAAGTCTTGGCGGGATTCTTGCCAACGACCGAATTGATAATAGAGAATTCCCCGATCTCGCCTTTCACCTGCTGCATCTGGAAACAGCAGTAGAATTCGCTCGATCGCGGCTAAGGCTCTAATTCGATCGCCTTGATTTAGATAAATAGCTTTAAGATTGCTTAACATCCGCGCTAATATTTGCCTGCGGCTAACTGGTGCTAGAAATGCGGGTTGCAATTCTACTGGTTGACCATAAATTTGAGAAAGTCGATTTTTACAGTCTTCTGGAAATAATATTTCTCCTTGATTGAAGGCATCGACATAGATACCTACATCCTCGAAATCGGGGCGAATTAAAAAATGTCCAGGCATTCCAATTCCAATCATGGGAAAGTCAATTCGTTGGGCTATTTCTAAATAAACTAAAGATAATGTAATCGGGATGCCTGTTCGAGAGTCGATGACGTGATTGAGAAAGCTATTGCGGGGATCGTAGTAATCGGCTGTGTTACCGCTAAATTTTAAGTCTTCGTAGAGATAGCGGTTTATGGTTTGAATAATTCGCAGGGGATAAAGTTGTCGTGGCAACCGTTCTTTGACCTCAGCGGCCATTGTGTCGAGGGCGTTGAGGTATTCATCAGGATAGATGTCTGAGTCTTCTTCTTGGGCTATGTAAAGGGCAGCTTTTGCTAGGTTAATTTGCTGGTCTAGATGGTTGATTTCTTGCTCAAAAAGTTTTCGCGATCGCGATTCGTTCATCATAGGGAAGAAGGAAGAGGGAAGAGGGAAGAAGGAAGAAGAGAAAATGGGAGGCTTTTTCCCCAAATACCAGTTAACAGTTGATAGTTAACTGTTAACAGTTGTTAGATTCCTCAATACTAGCTAAATCCCGTGACTTTTGCCAATTACCCAGTTACGACGGAAAAAACGGGCTAATGCTGACTCTTCTAAAGATAAAAATATTGGTCGTCCGTGTGGACAAGTGCGGGGATTGCGAGTAGATTTCCACCGATCTAATAAAGTCTGCATTTCTTGTAGAGTTAGAGCAGTGCCATTGCGAATTGCACTGCGACAAGCAGTAGCTACTTGAGCGGTTTGCAAGTCTCCAACTTTACTAATTTCTGTCAGGGCATCTTGACAATCATCTCGTTTTGCTAACAATGCTGGAGCACTACGTGCTGCCCATAGTTGCTCGCCAAATGGTTCTATTTCTAAACCCAATCGCTGCAAGTTATCGACCTGAGTTGGCGATAATTGATTAAGAATCACTGGTGGTTCTAAGGGTACTAATTGCCAAGCGTAACATAACTGCTCGTATAAAACTCGTTCGTGGGCGATGTGCTGTTCTACTAACCACATTCCGCTGGGATGTTCGGCGAGAATGTAGGTATTGTGGACTTGAGCGATCGCTCTCAATTCCATCAATCCTAAATCGCTGCTACTTTTCCCTGGTTCGCCGTCCGCATTCGGTTGAATAGAACGGTTGACATGATAACCACTCTTTGGTTCAGAGGCTTTGAGTAATTTACCAACTCGCTCAGGTAGCGGCATTTCTGGCATAATCTCAGCGTTAAGCTGCAAAGCTCGTGCGATCGCAACGCCAATCTGCTCTTGCCAGTAAGTCATGTTATGGAGATAAATTTCTGCCTTAGCGGGGTGGCGGTTCCAGTCTATTTGCTCTGGGTCAATTTGGAAGTGAATAAAACAGATGGGGTAGCGATCGCGCGGACAAGTCCGCCCAAATGCAGTTAGAATAGTTTGCTCTAATTCTGGCGATCGCACAATCCGCCCATTCACAGCAACTTTAACCCAATCCGCCCGCCGCCGATGACACCGATCCGGCAAACCTATTACTAAATCTAAAGATTGAGCAGGTAATTGGTAATTGGTAATTGGTAATTGGTAGTTGGTAATTGGTAATTGGTAGTTGGTAATTGGTAATTGGTAATTGGTAATTGGTAATGCTCCCC